>JAEOSG010000018.1 GCA_016840485.1 Candidatus Baldrarchaeota archaeon | reverse complement strand
CATGTCTTCGGTAGGAACGTTAACTGTAAAGTCTCCTGTTTCCTCAATCAATTTGTACGTATATCTTGAAGGTCTTACTGCCACAACAAACACTGGCTTATACCAGATAACGCCAATAAAACCCCAACCAATGGTCATAACATTTGGTTTCCCATCTTTGCTTGTAGAAACCAGTAGAAGCCCTGGATCCTGCATCAACTCTAAAGTTTTTTTCACATATTTTGCAAAGGAAATCTCAACTTTACTCATATTAATCCCTCCATTTAATGTATTTCGCAACTAATCTTACCTTCAAGGAAATTTAAGTTAGGTGTTACATAAGAGATTTAAAGAGATTCACAGTAGATCTTTGTATTCCAAGATAATAATTGTTACAATTAGTGGAATCGTGATAAATCCTATTACGGCTGCAAGACATATTGTTGGGTTCATGGTTACTAGATATTCTATTGGGGACTTTTCTCCGAACACTATGTGTCCTAGATAGTAGCTTGCATCATTAGTTATGTCTAAATACGACAGTTTTTGGGATATAACTTTTCCAAGGGTTCCAGGTATCAACTGGCTAATTAATGAAACAGCGATCCCATATCCTAAACTGTATGCAAGTACTCCGAAAACGGCGAAAAGAGTTCTTTTTGTAAAGGCGGACAGTAGAACTGTGAAGTTGCATATTGCCATTATAAACATCCACGTAACTCCTATGTACTTGAAGATCAACCATCCAACTTTTGAAAGCATTTTTAATGCCGTGAAAGAGAAGCTAAAAAAGCTAAAAGATACTATGAGTACAAGAATAAGATAAACAGCAGATGCGGTTAGAAAACTTATAATGGCGAAAGCTAGGATTTTGGGGAGAAATAACCAACTTCTAAGCACTGGTTTTGTTGCAAATAAATCAAATGTTCCTGTACTTCTTTCGCCTGCGATAAATTCACTAGCAAATATCGCTGTAACTATGAGTATTGGGAAACCAAGCCAGTAGCCTATAATCGTAGAATAAAGCGATTTTACAGTCTCTTCAAATTCTTTTGAAAAAATTTCCGCAAGATCTCTTCCTTTATATACAATACTCATTAACTCTATGTTTTGACTGGATGCTGGAAGCCAAAATAGCAAGGATGTTATCGTTAGTATAAGTACTGGGAATATCATTAAAATTACGAAAACTAAAAATCTTTTATTTTTAGACATTAGTCTAAGTTCTTCTCCTAAAAGTCTCCCAAGTTTTATTAATTCGGATGAAAGCTCTCCACCTTTAACTTTTTCCCTGTAAAACTTTAAGATTTTCACATTATTTTTCCTCCGCAACAACGAATCTTGTAAATATTTCTTCCAAGGTTTCGCCCTTATGAGAAAAATAGTAAAGTCTGATATTTTCATTTAAAATAATACTTAATACCTCTTTTTCAAATTTTTCTTGATCAGATACCTTTACGGTTATTACTTTCCCGGTGGTCTCAATTTCTTCGATGAAGTCTTTATTTTTAAGCCTATTAACCAATATTTCTGGTTTATCGACCTCTATGCGATATATCGTTTTAGTTTTAGATAATTCCTTAAGACTGCCTGAAACAATGGTTACACCTTTATTAACTATGGCAACATGATCGGCAACTTTTTCGGCCTCGGCTAAAATATGTGTTGATAATAGTACGGTTTTACCTTGTTTGTCAACGAGTTCCCTTATTTTCCTTAAAATTTCTACTCTACCGGTTACATCTAGGTTTGTAGTCGGCTCGTCAAGAATTAAGATGTCGGGATCGGTGACTAAAGCTTGAGCTATACCTACACGTTGCTTCATACCAGCAGATAAACTTCCAAACTTCTCATATTCCCATCCACCTAGTCCTATCCATTCTAAAAGTTCTAAGCCACGTTTCTCTGCCTCTCTTCTACTCATACCATAAAGAATGCCCACGTAGGTGAGCATATCGAGAACAGTCCATTTCTCGTTAAAAGTAAATTTTTCGGGGAGATATCCTATATGTTTTTTAGCGCCTATGCTACCTGCAGGGTAGCCCATGACAAAAATTTTGCCGCTATTTGGTTTTATTAAGCCTAAAATCATCTTTATGGTGGTGGTTTTCCCTGCGCCATTAGGTCCAAGCAATCCAAAACATGATCTATATGGAACTTTAAATGAAACGTCCCTAACAGCGGGAAACTCTCCATAATATTTGGAAACATGGCTAACTTCAATGGCAGTGTCCATTTCATTCTCCTTCTTTTATTTTTCTTCTCTTAGGAGTTTTAGGCCACGTGAATATTAATGTCAAAACTGTTGGCGTTAGAATCATCGTGAGGAAGATGGTATAATAGTATTGCCATGCAATGCTTAAATTAAGACCTAGAGACGAATTCAAAATGTATACGTGTAGAATTTCTTTTTCTTTGTTCTCTTCAATCCATCTGTAAAGTATTCCAGATTTTGCATCGTATTCAGCTTTAATTCGAATAGTTTCGTTTTCAAAAGATAGTTCCAAACTTTTTCTGAGGGCGGAAAGACAGAAATAACTCTTGTACTTCTCGACTTTCAACTTTCTATTTAATATTAAAACTGTGTCATCTTTCTTGATGTTTGGATTTATCCACCAAGGAATCCATCCATCATTACTATTTGTCTTCCATTGCTGAAGATTAACCTCAATATATCTTGTTTTAAACGGGAACCCCGTAAATTGCATTTCCCCTATAATCACGCTACTTAAATTAATTTGTTTTTCAAACCATACATAAACTTGAGTTGCAAACGTAGCTACATAAGTGTCGTTGTCATAGACATCTTCAAAAATTAGCTCTGAATAATTGGCTATGAACGGATGTGAAATATCAGTCTCTTCAGCAAGAGACGCGGAGGTAATGGGTATCAAAACGCAGAAAAACATTAAAAACAATATGAGATACTTAGCAGATAAAAGTTTTAATCTAATCTTCTTACTTCTTCTCTTATTTACATAAAACGTTAAAAATGGTAGTAAAAATGCTAGAATAATGGATGTTAAGAGTGGGCGTGTTAGTTCTCTCGGAAAAGTAGAACTACTAGGTAAAACTTTCATGAGTATATAGTTACTTGAGATGACATCTTCTTTTTCTGACCCGTTTCTAAAAATGACGTCGACTGAAATACTGTATTTCACCATAATATCTTTACCAGCTGTATCCGAAGCCGTAGTGACGGTGAAAATCCAAGGTATGGAAGTTGGGAAAACAAATTCGAGAGAAGTGTTTTGAGTCAAAACCTTACGAACAAACTTCTCTGGCTGGAAAAATAAGGGAGTATCTCTATCTTCAGGAGGTAGCAACTTAACTTTCGAAATTTGAGAAAAATTGAATAAAACTGTAAAAAACATAATGAGACTGGTTTTTTCCAGTTCTTTAAACGGTTCTATAAACATATAAACCTTAATTGTAACATTATGGACTTCATATTCCTCCTCTAACACAACAGGTTTAAGTTGTGGATTATCGTTGTTTGTGATTGAGCAAAACCCATTAAAGTTAAGGGTAATTGATGTTACAACTATGAAAACAAACATAATGCAGCACATTTTATGTGGAAGATGATGGATGTATTTCGTCACTTTATTCACCGCGTTTCTTTACAGTCATTCTGAATACTAAGAGACTATAAAACTTTAATTATCGCTTAGCGACATATTTTGAATTTGTTGACTAAAATCGTACTTTTAATATAAGATCTACTTAACGGTTCCGTTTTCAAATAAATGTTTGCTATTAATTAAAATATAGAAATTACTAGTTAATTTGCCTTTTATGGAAGTTTATTATTCTAATTTTCTCGATGAACTCTAGGAGATATTGGTCAACTTTTTTTACCGTTTATTTAATATTTAACAGTTTTTCCCAAGAAAGGCTTAAAAGGGTGAAATGTACATGTTTGAACTAACCGTTTACAAATTCCCTTATGTAAACGGTTTCAAGAGACAACATTCTTCTTTCGTGAAAGGTGATTACTCTTGAAGATGGTGTTACTTCATAGTGATTGGATAGAGTTTAGGCCTCGAGAAAAGGCTGTTAAAACTGCGGAGGAAACATTGAAGAAAGAAGTGAGGGTGGAAGAAGCCCTTGTTACAATGGTTACCGTCGAAAAAGAGGATAATGCTGAGGTTGTGGAGAAAGCAGTAAGAGACATATTGGATGTTTTTAGACGTGTTAAAGCGGAGAGAGTCGTTTTATATCCTTGGGCGCATTTAAGTAGTAACTTAGCTTCGCCGATTGATGCTCTTGAAATTTTGAAAAAATTAGAGGCGAAACTTACAGAGGAAGGTATAGAGGTAGTAAGAGCTCCCTTTGGATGGTATAAGGCATTCAAAATTTCTGTGAAAGGTCATCCATTGTCAGAGCTTTCTAGGGAAATTAAACCAGGAGAGGAAAAGAAGAAAGAAGAAAGAAAAGGTGTAGAGAAGAAGTATGTTATTTTAACTCCTGACGGTGTGGAAATTAATGTAGAATCTGCTGATCTTAACGAATTTAATAAAGATTTCCAAATTATGGTGAGAAAAGAAGCATTAGGAGAAGCACTTCCAGGCGGGGAATCTAAAGTTATAAGGTATTTGAGGAGATTTGGCTTTGAGTGGGAACCATATTCTGACTATGGCCATATGAGGATGGAGCCTTACGGGGCTCTAATTTTTGATCTTGTAGCTGAATATTCTAGAATTGTTACTCGGAAGCTGGGCATACCTATTTTTGAAGTTAAAGGCACTGCGTTTTTCAATCTTCACGAAAAACCGGTTAAAGAGCATGCTGAACTTTATGGTGATAGACTTTACATGATGGAAACCGATAGAGGAGAATTTGTACTACGTTACGCCGCGTGTCACCAACAATTTTCAATGTTAAAAGATTGGACAATTTCATATAAGGATTTGCCTTTTGGAGCATTTGAAATTGCAGATTCCTATAGATATGAGCAAAGCGGAGAAGTAGAGCTAAGTTTCAGACTTAGAAGATTTTACATGCCCGACCTCCACGTATTTACCAAAAATGAAGAAGAAGCAAAAGAATGGCTTCTTAAAGTTCACAGACTAATAATGGACGAAATAAAACTGTTAGGAAGAAACTACGAGCTTCTCGTAAATATTGTAAATCCCGAGCAGTACGAAAGATATAAGGACTTCATTGTTAAAATCGCTCAAGAAGTGGGGAAGCCTGTTCTTGTAGCGATATATCCGGCCACTGGTGCAAACTATTATTGGACCATAAATATCGAATACCACATTGTAGATGTGTTAAATAGGCCTAGAGAAATAGGTACTGTTCAAATAGACATTGGAAACGCTAAGAGATTCAACATACGATACATAGATGCTGATCAAACTGAAAAATACCCTGTGATTTTACATACAGCGATTATAGGTACTATAGAAAGATATATTTTTACCATTTTCGACACTGCGTTGCAAAAGGAACATCCCATGCTTCCGGTTTGGATTTCCCCAGTGCAGGTTAGGATAATGCCTATTACCAATGAGCTTTTGGATTATGCGGAAGAAGTTGCTCAAAAAATTGAAAGTGAAGGTTTCCGTGTAGATATTGATGATACAAGTCGTCCCTTGGGACGGAAAATCGTTGACGCAGAACGTGAATGGATACCGTACATCGTCGTAGTTGGACAAAAGGAAAAAGAAACAAAGAAGATATCCGTAAGAGTAAGAAAAAGCGGGGAAACCATGCAAATGAACGTCAATGAACTCATAAATCGCCTTCGCGAAGAAACAAAAGGATATCCAAAGAAACCGTTATATTTCTCAAAATATCTTTCAAAGCGTCCAAGATTTATGCATCTAGATTAACTTCACTATCTATAATTCAACATCAACTTTAACTATTTATTTATTCATTCATCAATATCTCAGCTTACCAGTAAAACTAGTTACTTTAGTACACTTTATTTGCAAGTTTCAAGTAATTTCATTGTTTTAAAGGTATGCCAAAAGTTTTTTATATTTATATTAATTATTTTGTTGGTATAAAGATTTAGGGAGGGTGATAAATGAGAGGAAATCAGAGAGTTAAAGTAGCAGCAATCACAGTAGCAATAATCATAGTTATTGGTATCGCTGCTGGTATATACTATTATTATGCAACAAGACCAAAGCCGCTACATCTACTCCTAACGTATGGGGCTGGCGACCCTATCGAAATGAAAACGGCAGAAATACTTAAAACAACATGGGCAGAGTTAGGCATAGATTTAGAAGTTAGAGGCATGGAATGGGAAGCTCAGTGGGAATTAGCTAGAGGAGATCCTCTAAAAGCTCAAGATATTTTCGTAATGTACTATTGGCCAGGTATTATTACAGCGTATAGTTATTTATACGACCTCTTCCATACGCAGGAAGAAGTGTTATTCAACTTGGCTTATTGGAGCGATCCAGAGGTCGATGAGTTAATGGATGAAGCATTCAGAACAGAAGCTGTAAACATGACGAAAGCTGTAGAACTTTACGAAGAAGTTCAAAACAGAATAATGGAAGAATGTCCAGTGATATGCTTCTTTGATCTTATGAGTATTCATATAATAAAGAAAGGAATTAAAGGCTACGTCGATAATCCAATCTATACGCACGTTGTACGTTGGTACGAACTACAACCACCAACTGATACCGAAAATGATACATTCACTTACGCATGGGATTCTGTTATCTTTACTACGTGTGATCCAAGTGAATCCTTCTCCAACGAAATAATAGCTTTACAAAATATGTATGAAACATTAGTGAGAATTTATCCCAATGGAACAGTTGTTGGTGTACTAGCTACAAACTGGACGGTATCTGATGATGGATTGACTTGGACTTTTTGGCTCAGAGAAGGTGTTAAATTCCACGATGGAACACCATTTAATGCAACAGCAGTTAAATACTCGATTGAAAGAACAAAAGAACTAGGTATGGGACCATCATACTATTGGGATTGCGTAGATAATATCACAACATTCCCTGATAACCCATATAAAGTTCAATTTAACCTAAAATACCCAGCTCCATTGTTAACTGCTATTGCAAGTGCACCTTATGGCGCATACATATTCAGTCCTTCGCTGAAGAAAATAGGTAACCATACAGAAGTATGGCAATGGCTTAATGAAGGAGTATTTAAGGGAAACCCACCATATAGTTACGGTACTGGACCTTACTACCTTGCAAAATGGGTAGAGGGACAATATGCAATATTTAAGAAATTTGATGAGTACTGGGGTGGATGGGACGGCCCGCACTACGAAATGGTAATAGTAAAGGTAATGCCGGAACCAACTACAAGAGAAGCAGCATTATTGGCTGGGGAAATCGATTTCACATATAATTTACCGTTAGAACACTTAGAAAATATTAACGCGAGTGGCAAGGCTGTTGTTGTAGCCGAGCCGGCACCTATGAACCTGATTGGGCTAATAAATACTAAAAAGCCACCATTAGATAATAAATTAGTACGTCAAGCTTTAGCATACGCGGTACCATATGAAAAAATTATAGATGAAGTCATGTTAGGCTACGCTACCAGATCTTACGGTCCAGTTCCTCCAGGTATACCCGGTCACTCCAAGAATGTATTTCAATACCCCTATAATATAACTAAAGCTAAAGAACTTCTTGAACAAGCAGGGATAAAAACACCGAAAAAAGCAGCATTGACCATCGCATATTCAAGTGATATGTTGTCATGTTTTCTCGCACTTACTTATCCACCACTCGCCTTGGAGAATACCAGAGAAGCTATTAGAAAGCAGAATAGGAAGGGAAATGCAACGATTAAAGGGTGAACGTGGATGGGTTTCAAAAGTTACTTGGTAAAACGGCTTATACTGTCGGTCTTGGTAATATTTGGCGCTATTACCCTTACTTTTTTTGTTTCACGAATTATACCTTCAGATCCCGCTGCTTTATGGGCAGGTTCTCGTCCAAGGCCTGAGCAAATAGAAAGAGCTCGGAAATTTCTAGGTCTAGATAAACCCCTACATATTCAATATATAATATACATTAAAAAGCTATTTTCTGGAGATTGGGGTTACTCGATAAAGTTTAAGAGGCCTGTACTATCGGTAATTTTTGACCATCTACCTGCAACCCTTGAACTTGTTATTATCAGCTACATAGTTGCAATACTTATAGGTATACCCTTGGGTGTTATTTCTGCAGTTAAGGAGAATAAATTGACCGACCATGTTACTCGAGTTATCTCAGTCATTGGCGCGTCTATGCCTACTTTCTGGCTTGGAATAGCTTTACAACTTATTTTTTATGGTAAACTTGGTATTCTTCCTCTGTCAGGTAGAATAGATCCCATGATAATGCTTGAAAATCCGTTAGAAGAAATAACTGGTTTTTACCTCATTGATAGCATACTAACTGGGAACTGGGTCGCATTTAGAAGTTCACTTACACATATAATATTACCAGCTCTTTGCATTGCTACGTACCCCATGGGGCTTTGTACAAGAATGGTTAGAGCTTCTATGATAGAAATTTTAAGAGAGAACTATATTAGGGCTGCCAAGGCAAGCGGTCTTCCAGAAAGATTTATAACGTTTAGATACGCTTTGAAAAACGCAATAATACCCGCAATGACTACTTTAGGTTTATCCTTCGCATACTCCATCACGGGTGCATTTCTTGTCGAAATAATATTTGACTGGGGTGGAATTGGAACCTATACAGTTTATGCGATTCAGACCATGGATTATCCTCTTATTATTGGTATAACTGTTTTTATGAGTATATTTTACGTTTCTATCAATCTCCTTTTAGACATATTACAAGCCATAATTGATCCGCGTGTAAAATACTAATCAAAGGTGGAAAATCATGAAGAATGATGATGGTTCCGAGACTATTTCAATACCAGTAACGAGAAGATATGAACACAGATTTAGAGAGCTTAAAATAATTATCCAAGTAATTAGAAATGATCCCCTTTCACTAGGTTCATTAATTATTATAATGTCGCTTATATTTATAGCAATATTTGCCCCTATAATTGTTCCCTACCCAGAAGATGTGAAGGGTATTCCACGCTTTGGGGAGAAGTTTCTTCCACCCTCGTGGAAACACCCTTTTGGTACAGATTATTTTGGCAGAGATGTTTTTAGCTTGGTAATTGCAGGCGCCAGAATTTCCCTGTCAGCAGGAGTAGTTGTAGTAGGTTTATCGTTGGCCATTGGAGTTCCGTTAGGCATAATAGCGGGCTACTTTGGAGGAACTATGATAGATGAGACTATAATGAGGATAACAGATATGTTTCTTGCTTTCCCACCTCTTCTACTTGCTATACTTATTGCAGCAACACTTGGACCAAGTTTAATAAACGCTATGATAGCTACAGCTTTAACTTGGTGGCCATGGTACACAAGGTTAGCGCGTGCACAAGCGATTTCTATAAAGGAGCAATCTTTTGTCGAAGCTGCAAGAGCATTAGGATTGAGCAACTTAACGATTGTTTTTCGACATATTCTTCCTAACACTCTTGCTCCAATCATTGTTCAAGCTACCATGGATCTTGGTTCAGCTATATTAATGACCTCCTCTCTAAGCTTTCTAGGTTTAGGTGCGCAACCACCCACTCCGGAATGGGGATTAATGGTTTATCTTGGTAGAGTTTATCTCTTAACTTACTGGTGGTATGCGACATTTCCGGGTTTAGCCATCTTTATTACAGTTTTAGCGTTTAACACATTTGGAGATGGTTTGAGAAAGGCATTGGATCCGAGGCTTAGAAGGATAAGACAGGCTTAAGGTGTAAATTATGAGTCAGAATGATGTTCTTTTGTCAGTTAGGGATCTTGTGATACATTTTGTTACGTATGATGGCATTGTTAAAGCTCTTGATGGAGTTAGTTTTGATATTTATAGAGGTGAGGTTTTTGGGCTTATTGGAGAAACTGGCTGCGGGAAAACTGTTACTTCTCTTTCAATCTTAGGGCTTCTTCCAGAAAATGCTAGAATTATAAGTGGGAAAATATTTTTTAAAGGAGAAAACTTACTCGAAAATCCTGAGAAATTAAGAGGTATAAGAGGTAAGGGTATTTCTATGATTTTTCAAGATCCAGCCACATCTTTAAATCCCCTCTATAAGGTTGGAGATCAAATAACGAAAGTTATACTTACGCATCAAAATGTTAGCAAAGAAAAAGCTAGAAAGAAAGCTATTAATCTTTTAAAGTCTGTTGGTTTGCCCGATCCTGAAAGAATTATGAATTTTTATCCTTTTGAGCTAAGTGGAGGTATGCAGCAAAGAGTTATGATCGCTATTGCTTTATCTTCTAACCCGGATTTGCTTATTGCCGATGAACCCACAAGCGCTCTTGATGTTACTGTTCAAGCTCAGATTTTAGATCTTTTGAAGAAAATTAGAGATGAAAGAAACATTTCCATACTTTTTATTACGCATAATTTTGGTATTGTTGCCGAAATATGCGATAGAGTAGGTGTTATGTATGCTGGAACTGTTGTTGAAATAGGAAGTGTGGAAAATATTTTGAGCAATCCGATGCACCCGTATACGAAGGGTCTGTTGGCTTCTATACCTATGCCCGGTAGACGACAGAAACTTGCTATAATTAGGGGCACTATCCCGAGTCTTCTTGATCCTCCTCCAGGGTGTAGATTTCACCCTAGATGTCCGAATGCTATGGATATTTGTCGAAAAGAGAAGCCTGAGAGCGTTGAGGTGGAGGATGGACATTTTGTGGCTTGTCATTTATTTAGACGGGGGATGTAACAAGTGAACAAAGTTTTAGTTGAAGTCCATAATTTGAAGAAGTATTTTCCAATTAGAGGTTGGCTTTTCAAAACGGTTGGCTATGTTAAGGCTGTTGATGGTGTAAGTTTTTGCATCGGGGAAAAAGAGACTTATGGTCTTATTGGGGAATCTGGATGTGGCAAAACAACTTTAGGAAGAACTATATTACGTCTTATCGAACCAACTGCTGGTAAAGTTATTTTTGATGGAACAAATTTAATGGAATTGGATAGTAGAGAGTTAAAGAGGATGAGACGTTATATGCAAATTGTTTTTCAAAATCCGTTTTCATCTTTAGATCCAAGGATGTGTGTTAGAGATATTATTGCTATAGGTCTTAAAGCACATACAAATTTAACTGATCAAGAAATTGACCAAAAAGTTTTAAGATTGTTGAAACATGTGGGCTTAAAGGAAGAGCATATGTGGCGTTATCCGCATGAGTTAAGCGGTGGTCAGAATCAAAGAGTAGCAATAGCCAGGGCAATATCTTTGGACCCACGATTCATAGTTTTAGATGAACCTACTTCGGCTTTGGATGTTTCCGTTCAAGCCCAAATACTTAACCTACTTAAAGATTTGCAGGAAAAATTAAAGATTTCATATTTGTTTATTTCTCATGATATAAGTGTTGTAGGATATATTAGCGATAGAATTGGCGTTATGTATTTAGGTAAAATTGTCGAAGAAATGAATGCTGAGAAAATATGGACGGACTCCATGCATCCATATACTCAAAGTCTTATTTCTGCTATTCCGATTCCAAGTCTAGAAATGAGGAAGAAGAAAAGAATTTTTTTAAGAGGAGAAGTTCCCAGTCCTGTTAATCCTCCTTCTGGCTGCAGATTCCATCCTAGATGTCCCTACTCTATGGATGTTTGTAAATATGAAGAACCCAAGATGATTGAAATTGAAAGTGATCATTTTGTAGCTTGTCATTATGTAACTAAAAAATAGTTAAACGGAGGTGTTTTAATGGCTATTAAAAATTTAGGAAAAAAAGAACTAGAATATTTGATTATTGGAGCAACAATTTTTGGGACTGGTGGTGGAGGAGATCCAGAAGAAGGACTTAAAACTTTGTTAAAGGATCTCGAAGAGGGCAGAAAAATTTCAATAATTGATCCAAAGGACGTAAAAGATGACGCATTGACAGTCTGTGCTTACTTTGCTGGAACTATTGCTCCGCCATCTAAGGAAGTTTTAGAGAGAATATCTAAATTACCTAGAATACCTGAAAGCCCAGTCGTAGCTGCCGTTAGATTATTAGAGGAATATGTAGGTGAAAAATCGCAGGCAATCCTTCCAGCCGAAATTGGCGGTGGAAACACAGCTGAGGCTTTGCATGTAGCTGCTTTACTCGGCTTACCGGCGATAGATGGAGATTTATGCGGTAGATCCCTACCGGAAATAGTACAGTCAACGTATTATGTTTTTGGTATTCCTATTACGCCTTTGTCTGTTGTTGACCCCTTTGGAAACTCTTTAATAATAACTAAGATTATAGATGACACCTACGTCGACACAATTGTTCGCCCAATAACTGTAGCTGCAGGCGGACATGTAGGTGTTGCAGACCACCCTGTAAAAGGCGAGGTTATGAAGAAAACCATTGTTACAAATACTTTAACGAAATCTATTGAACTTGGAAAAGCTGTTACGGAAGCTGTGAAAAGAGGGGAAGATCCAATCGAGGCAATAATAAAGTTTACAGATGGATTCTTGCTTTTCAAAGGTATTGTTAAATCTAATGAGTGGGAAGACAAAGAAGGTTTCATGTACGGAACCTCGACGATCGAAGGAATCGATGAATACTCTGGAAGCACTATGAAAATATGGTATAAGAATGAGAATTTGATGGCTTGGAGAGACGGTAAAGTTGTTGCAACATGTCCAGATCTTATATGCGTAGTTGACTCTGAGACGGGTCATGGAATAACTAATGACAAGCTTAGCAAAGGTATGAAAGTGACTGTTATAGGGATAAAAGCTCCTGAGGTTTGGAGAACGGAAAAAGGACTTAAAGTTCTTTCACCAAAATACTTTGGATTCAAAGAAGAATATATCCCGATAGAAAAACTGCAAAAATAAATTTAATTTTTATACTATTATTTATTTTTATGTTAGGGGGAAGTCAAATGAAAAAAATACTTATAATAAATCCTACTGCTTCTGATTTAGGAATCGAATTCTATGAAGAATATTTAAATAAATTTTTGGGGAAAGGATTTGAAATATGTATTAAAAGTTTAAAGTATGGTCCCTACTCCTTGGAGAGCGATTTTGATGTTATTTTGGCTTCACCTTTCATTATTAATGAGATTAAAAAAGCGGAGACAGGGGATTACAACGCCATTATAATAGACTGTTTCTTGAACCCAGCTATTAAGGCAGCAAGGGAGATCACTAATATTCCTGTTGTTGGTCCTGGGGAGGCATCAATATACTTAGCATGTATGTTAGGAGAAAAATTCTCAATAATAGGTGTAGGTGGTCCAGGGGCTAAAAAAGAGTATATAAGGCTTGTTAGGTCGCTAGGACTACTGGATAGAATGGCTTCTGTAAGGACTATAGGGCTTTTAGTACTTGAACTAGACGAAGATAAGAAGAGAACTTTTAATTTGCTTGTTGAGGCTGGTAGGAGGGCTATCGAGGAAGATGGTGCAGATGTACTTATACTGGGATGCACAGGACTTGTAGGATACGCTGAAGATTTACAGAAAGAATTAAAAGTTCCAGTTATCGACCCTGCCCTTGCAGCACTAAAGTTCGCTGAAATACTAAGTGATTTAAATCTATGCCATAGCAAACTTACTTACCCCGAACCTTCTAAGAAACCTAGAATTCTACCACCATCCCTCAAAGATTTAGAGGAGGTCTAATTAATATGCCGAAAATCTTAGTCTTAATCCCTATAGTTACCGAGAATCTTGTAGAAGAAACTGAGAAATACTTTAAGAAACACGCGTCCGAAGACTTTGAGATTAGTGTAACAAATCTAAAGTTTGGGCCTGCTTCGATAGAAACTTATTATGATGATGAAATCGCTGCTCTTTTCATCGTAAAGGAGGTTGAGAAGGCTGAGAAAGCTGGTTATGATGCCGTAATTATAGATTGTTTTGATGATCCTGGCTTAGATGCTGTTCGTGAAGCTGTTAGTATTCCTGTTGTTGGTCCTGGGGAGGCATCAATATACTTAGCATGTATGTTAGGAGAAAAATTCTCAATATTAACAGTTGGTCCTCCATACATTAAACGATTGCCTACGCCAAGAATACGAAGAATGGGGTTAGCTTCTAGATTTGCATCCGAGATAAGCGTCGGTGTTGAAGTTTTGAATATAGAAAAGGACCGAGAAAGAACTTTTAATTTGCTTGTTGAGGCTGGTAGGAGGGCTATCGAGGAAGATGGTGCAGATGTACTTATACTGGGATGCACAGGACTTGTAGGATACGCTGAAGATTTACAGAAAGAATTAAAAGTTCCAGTAATATACCCTGGATTGGTAGCTTTAAAAATTGCCGAAACCCTTGTTAGATTGAATCTACGTCATAGTAAAAAAGCTTATCCAAAACCTTTACCTAAAAAAAGAATATATCCCAAGGGAATAGAGTAGCAGGCGGCTTAATATCGACATTATATTTTTCTTCCTCGCCGATTAAATATACATTCATCACTCTAATATGGTAGGGAGGGTAATGTGATGTTTGAAAAATATGAACTTGAGCTTGCTAGAGCTGCTGACATTTTAATAAGAGAATTAATAAGATTGAAGAATGGGGAAAGTGTTTTAATAACTTCGGATACTAAATCTGATTGGAGAGTTGCTGTGGCAACGGCTAGAGCTGTGGAATCTGCTGGCGGGAAGGTAGCGGTTATATGGCATACTGCTCCTCCCGGGGTAGGGAAGATAGCAGACCCCTATCTACCTGACCCACTTAAGGCTGCAATCCCAAACTGTGACGTTTGGATAGAATACAATTATGAATGGTTGCTCTATTCGACACCCTGGGAAGAAGCTATGAAAACTAATCGGGTAAAGTATTTGTGTTTAGTTGGAATGAATGTTCCAATGATGGTTAGATGCATAGGTAAAGTTAATTGGCCTGTGCTCAAAGAATTTTTGTTAAAAGTTACTGAGCTGACCCAGAAAGCCAGATATATGAAAGTTACAACGCCGGCCGGAACAGACGTTTCTTTTGAAAATGATCCTAAAAGGCCTGTAGGCGCTGAGACGGGGTATGTTGAGGGACCTGGGGAACATTATCTTGGAGGCCAAATAGGTTGGGCGCCGATTGAAGAATCAATAAATGGAGTGATAGTTTTTGATGGAGCTTTTTCGGGTGGAGGAGAGGCGGACATAGGCATACTTAAAGAACCAATTAAACTGACGGTGAAGGAAGGAAAAGTGGTGGAAATAGAAGGTGGTAGAGAAGCTAAAATCGTCAAAAGGTGGCTTGAAAGCTTCAACGATGAGCGAATGTATAACTTAGCTCATATATGCTATGGTTTCCATCCAGAAGCCGAGTTAACGGGGTTTATTCTTGAAGATGAAAGAGTTTGGGGATGCACAGAATGGGGCCTCGGATATCAAGGGCCAGAAATGAAGGGCAAAGCGGGAGAAGCACCGTCTCATGCAGACGGAATATGTCTAGATTCATCCGTGTGGTTAGACGGTGAACAACTCTTAGATAAGGGAAGAGTTGTTCATCCAGAACTAAAAGAACTAGCACAAAAGCTTGGCAAGGTGTAGTCTTTTCATCAAATGAATAATAACTGAATTTTCCAATTATTAAGTAATAAGTTATTTTGTTGCTTGAGTAATAAGAATATTTCTTTCTCTCGTTTAATTTAACATGATGGCTTAAATTATGGTTTACTTATCTTCATAAAGATGACATAGGAAATGATTATGGCTATCGTGGAGTATATTATAGGGGGTTTCCGTTGTTAAAAAGTATGCAGTTAGATTTACAGTTTCGCTTAAGAGTTTAATATACATTTTAAGGTGATTGTTGGTGGTAAATGTGTATGTAGAATTAAGTTGGAGGCTTTTTGTATATTTCGCCTGTTTTCGTTATTGCATATTTCACGAAGATTGGTCCTAGTATCTCAACTATTAAAGTTGTTGCAACAATAGTATTAAGAACCAGCGTACCAAGATGGTATCCAACTTCACTTAGAGTCGCCAAGTTGTAGTAAAATGATGTTGCCAGACCTATTGCTAGTCCCCCTTGTGTTAACAGACAGAACCCCAGATACTTCTTTATTCGGGCTGACGATTTAGATACATGACTTCCTACAGCCACTCCAGAAAATTTTCCAGCAAATCTCATTATTAAATATGTTAAACCTATCAACCCTATATGTGGTAGATAGTCAAGCCTTAATTTGCCTCCTATTAGAACGAAAAAGAGTACAACAAGAGGATATGTTGCTTCCCTAATGAGGTAAAAAATTTTTTCATTAGAATTCGAGAAATTAGTGAAGACTATTCCTGCGATCACATTTGTTAATATTAGAGAAAAACCCATAGTCTCAGCTACCCCACTTATTGCTATAACGCATATAAAAATTAACCAGAGCACTCTTGTAATTTCTTCAATTTTATTGAATAGAATTACCATCATAGCTCCTGTAACCAGGCCTAGAACAATAGATCCAGCGATGTGCAATAGAGAGCTTAAAAGAATTTCAATTAAAACTGTTTTACCATCGAGGATGACACTTTCTGCATATGAAAAGGCAAATGCATATACAATTATAGCTACAATATCGTCAAGAGCAATAATCGAGAAGATAGTTGTAGTAAGATCCCCCTTTGCTCCATAATCCCATAATACTTTTGCTGTAGCAGCAGGGGCAGTAGAAACTGCCAAAGCACCAAAAACTAACGCTATATAAAGCTTATGTGTTAAGATAAAAACCCCAAGAGTAACTAAGGTAAACGCGCCGAGAGATTCGAAGATCAGAATGAAGAATATTGATTTTTTTAACTTGCCTATTAAGTCAAATTTTAGTTCCGTTCCTATGCCAAGTCCGATGAACGCTAACGCTAAGTCGATTAGAGGTTTAACACTTTCGATAAAGTTGTAACTTAAAAATCCTAAAACACTTTCTCCAAGAAAAACCCCCATTAAGATCATCCCGACAGCTTCAGGTATATTAATTTTTTTAAACAAGAAGCCTGCAATGAAGCCTAGAATAATAGATATTCCAACAACCATTAAAATATTCATTTCTACGTGGATGAATGAAGATAAAATCATTGTTGTTATCTCCCTTGTCAACTTTCTATATTGTTCATCAATATTGCACCCATCTGATTTATGATACCCATTAATAAATATTATCACAACATAGTAATTCTTATTGAAATGTTTTTATATAGCTACTTATTAATACAAACAAGCCAACATTATTACAAAGGTTAGATCTTCTCTGAATCTTAAACGTTAAATTTAGAAATGAGGTTAAAATCATCTCAAAAGACATTTATGACTGGAATTATATCTAAACTCTCTGTAGCAGCATACTAATTAAAATTGTGAAGCATGTTCAATTTTCAGCGAAAATATTATTACACTAATTACATTCAAAATAGCTAAACTTGTAAATGAAGCAAAGAAACTTACACTTTTACTTGATTGTAAATCTTTTAAAACTATCGTTTAATTTTATTCTTTTCATTACTCCTAAGACATATATCTATGATTTTAGGTTGAAGAGTGTTTATGAACTTCACCAGATTTTGTTACCGCATATTTTATTAGAGGTGGTCCTAGTATTTGTACAATCAGAGTTGTAGAGATTATCGTGTTGAGAATTAGTGTGCCGAGATGAGGCCCAACTCCATTTAGAGTTATTAGATTATAGTATAGGGATGTTGCCAACCCAACTGCTACTCCTGCTTGAGATAGTAAACATAAACCTAAATATTTTTTCACCCCGATCGAAGAATTTGATATGTGTCCTCCTAACGTTGCACCAGAGAATTTTCCGGCAAATCTCATTATTAAATAAATTATACCTATTAGACCCATGTGAAAGACGAGTTCAAGCTTCAACATGCTTCCTATTAAAACAAAAAAGAGCACAATAAGTGGATGTACTATTTCTCTAACTGTAACAAAGATTTCTTCACTAATTTTAGAGAAGTTAGTAATAATAATTCCTGCGATCACATTTGTTAATATTAGAGAAAAACCCATAGTTTCAGCTATCCCACTTGAAGTTAAGACCCCTATAAAAATAATACCTACCAATTTGTTAACACTTTCGATTTTACGAGATAGAAAAATCAGTATAACTCCCACAATTGCTCCCAAAATGATTGAACCAAAAATGTGTATTAGTGAATCTAATAGAATTTTGAGCAAAAAAATTTGTTCGCCCACAATTACACTTTCTGCATATGAAAAGGCAAATGCATATACAATTATAGCTACAATATCGTCAAGAGCAATAATCGAGAAGATAGTTGTAGTAAGATCCCCCTTCGCTTCATATTCCCATAACACGTCCGCTGTGGCAGCGGGAGCAGTAGAGATAGCCAAAGCACCAAAAATTAGCGCTATATAAAGTTCATGCGTTAAAATAAAAACTCCAAGAGCAACTAGGGTAAAGGCTCCGAAAGATTCAAGGAAAAGTATAGCAAAGATGGATTTTTTTAAATTTTTCATCGCATCAAGTTTTAATTCTGTTCCAATGCCCATGCCGATAAAGGCTAAAGCTAAATCAACTAAAGGCTTTGTACCATTAATGAAAACATTGGTTATGAAACCTAGAATACTTTCCCCAAGTAGAACTCCTGTTAAAATCGTTCCCACTACTTCTGGTACTTTAACTTTCTTTGATAGGAAGCCTCCGATGAAGCCGAAGACGATGGATATCCCGATAACCATTAAAATGTTCATTTCCGAGGAACTGGATAGCGGTAGAAGTGTTATTTTTACCACCATGTCGCTTTGTATCTCGTTAGATGTTTTATTGACATTAAATTCTTAGCAACTACTATTGGATACTATCAATATATAATAATTTGTATTGCAAGTATTTTTTATATCCATTTATCAATATGAATAAGCCGATATTACTATAAATTTTCTATATCCTCATAAAATGCGCGTCCTTAGCCAAAAACGTCAGTATAGGACTTAGTGACTTAAGTTTCATGTTAAGGTGAAAAATGCTTTGAAGAAAAATACAGTTTCGTAAGCGCAGTATTTATTTATGTGTGTTAGTTTTTAACAAAATATATCGTGGTTTAGTTTGGTTGAAATCTATTCTAAGGAAGCTGTTAAAGAGTTTGCTACCAAGAGAAGCATTATATAAGAGTAAGAGATTTGCCATTTTTAAACTCACCTAAGGATAATCTTCCTGAACATTCCTTTGTTCGAATACTACCCAATGATGATGTTTTACTACTAGGATACTACGAGCGATTGAAGAACTACTTTGGTTATCATTGGAAATATCCACAATTTGGTGAAGGAATTGTTTGGCGAGCTGCAATATTGTATGGAAGAAATTTGATCAGTGAAGCTATAGTAGAGATGTACGTAAAATCTCGCTTCTTTAAGGTTAAGAAGCTCACATTACGTAAAGAGTTTATATCCTCCGGAATATTATCTGAAATAAAATACGAATTTTAAAGACATGCAAGATTCCAAAGCAAAATTCTTAAAATAACCAGTCCAGAACTCGTCTAAGATTTTAGGGAATTTACTCCAGATATTCTACTTTTTGAATTTCTTAAACTTTATAAATGTGAGAAGAGGGACTGTGAAAATTGCCAAAACAAGTATATTTTTTATAATAGATTACATTTTAACTTCACTTGTTAAAATGAAGGTGGAAGGTGTCTATATGGAAAAGTTTCCTTGGTGGAATGAAAAGCAGAAAAAGCTTGCAGATGAAGTAGAGGATTTTGCCGATGAACACGTACCGAAAGCGGCGATAACAGTGAGACAGAAAAGATTCCCATGGGACATCATGGAAGAAGTAGCGAAACGTGGATGGTTTGGTATATTAATTCCTGAAAAGTATGGAGGATTAGGTAAGGAGTACGGTGTTACTGCATGTTGCATTCTTGCCGAGGAATTATCTCGTTTAGGGCCAATAGGTTTAACATTTAGTGACACTATGTTTGGAGGTACTCATCAACTTGTTCATTTTGGAACTGAAGAACAGAAAGAAAAGTGGTTACCAAGGATTGCAAGAGGAGAAATTTTGACAGGTGTCTGCGTCACAGAGCCCTATGTTGGTTCTGATGCTGCAAATATAGAGACTGTGGCGAGGAAAGAGGGGGACGAGTGGGTTATTAATGGGAAAAAGAGATTTATAACAAATGCTGGGATTTCCGAATTTTACTTAGTATATGCTAAAACAAGCAACGACCCACAGGACAGGAGAAAATATCAGCACTTGTCGGCATTCATCGTGGAAAAAGATAGACCAGGGCTATCTGTTGAGAGGATAACTGATCTATCGGGTTGGGAAGGTGTGTTTAACGGTTATTTAGACTTCGATGAGGTTAGGGTTCCAGAAGAGAATCTTCTTGGAAAAGTGGGTTATGGCTGGCTTATAATGATGAGCGGTTTTAATCTGGAACGTACCGTGGTTGCAGCCGGGTGTTTAGGTCAGATGAAAGAGGCTTTGCGTTACGCTGTTTTCCACACTAATAGAAGGGTTCAATTTGGTGTGAGAACTGCTGATATACCTGTAAACCAGTTTAAGATAGCGGATATTATTTGGAGGTATAGATTATCGAGGCTCATTGTGTACTATGCAGCGTATCTTCTAGATCAGGGATATCAACCTCTTCTTGACGCTACAACAGCGAAACTTTTTGCCACCGAATCTCTTATGAAAATATCAATAGATGCAATACAGTGTATGGGTGGTGACGGTTGGACAAAGTTTTACCCGGTCGAAGAGATATTTAGAAGCGCTAAGGTTATGGAAATAGTGGCTGGAACAAACGAAATTATGAGACTCATCTTATACAGGCAAGGAACTAAAATGTTATCGCGAGACCTTCGTCCACCGCTTCGCCGCATGGATGAAAAACTGAAATACCCAATACCACACTTTAAAATTCAGCCCCCTACAGCTAAAGAACCTCTAACTCAAGAAGATATTCTCAAAGTCTTGGCTGAGAACTATGTTGTAAATCCGGGACTTTATATGACAAAGAATGATATAAAAATGGTAATCTCTGTTACAGATGAAGAACTTGACAAAATTTTATTGGAACTTGAGAAAAAGAAGTTGGTGAGTTTGTACAGAGATAGAAAAGGAAAAATTTCAATGGCAAGAGCAACGTATGACGGATTAAAAAGGGCATATCCACTTGAACATTATAAATGGTTCCCAGAATGGGTTAACCTCGAAGATCTCCGTTAAACCCCAATAACTAACAGTGATGTAATTTAATATGAATAAGAATAACGTATAATCTCTACAACACCCTTATTTCTTTAGAAAAGAATTGTATTTTTTGCGCAAATATCCATAAAGAAACTTTTGTGTTAAATGGTTTTTCTATCTTATATTTTGGTTTTTAATGAGAATTTGGAATTTTATGCTCTTTTTATTTCTACTAATTTTCTATAAACTCTTTCTGCTAACTCTACCACTCTTTTTTTGATTATATTCGTCGCGCGTAATGTTTCCTTTAAGCCATGAGTCTTTTAGTTTAGGGTTTCTAGCGGTTGTAGCTCTTGGATCTATATCAATCCAGCCAACAAAGTATTTGTTTGGAGCAAGCCAGGATGTAAGAATTGAAGCTGCAGTGGTTTCACCCATACTTCCAATGATTATGGCAGCAGTAACTTTACCTTTTAAAATCTCGTCATAGGGATATGGATTTCGTTCTAGGAAAGCCGCTAATAGTGCTGGTATTGTACCATTATATAGCGGTGACCCGACAATTAACCCGTCGCATTTTTCAAGTAAATTTGCAAGTTTTTTAGAGTCATCTGGAGTAGGACATTCTTTGTCATAGTAACATTCCATGTTACAGTTTTTACAAGGTTTTATATCGTAATCAATCAGGTATATAAGTTCGGTTTCAACATTCTTTTTCTTTAAATGATTTAAAGCAGTACTAACGGCGGCTGCTGTATTTCCAAGTCTTCTAGCACTACAAGATAAACCAAAAACTTTCATATTAAATCCCATAATTACTTCTACAACACAATTAATATTATTTGTTAACTCATTTGTTAATTGTTTGCTATTTTAATTGATTTATTATCTAGTTGTGTATTTTACCGCACAAATAGAAATTAGAATTTTCTTGCAGATACAAACTAGGGGTTGTTATGTCTAAGGAAAGTTTAAAAATTAGAATTAGACTTATGCAAATGTTCTTTATAGGGTTATTCTGTTTAGGTTTAAGCTGGGCACTAACCGATCTAACTGAATTCTTCAAATTACCTATTAGTTCGATAAGTGTTGGTATGATGAGTTTTGGGGCGCTTGGAGCATTTTTCATTGAAATTGTTTTAAGGAGATTTGAGACTTTTTTCTAGAACATGAAATCAAAGCGTTATGGATTCAGCTACTTATTCTCGTTATCGTACTTAGCTCGGCGGCTGTAATATTTCCATATAGCTTTGCTGGCTTACAATTCTACCAAATAACTCATCTTACAATGCGCGGAGAAATTGGTGAGATTTCGTATTCGCCGGAATTAAGTCAAAAAGTAGCTCCTCTTGCTTATAGTTATCAGATAATGCCTTTATTCATTCTTTTAATTTCACTCATCCTGTTATTATATTTGGTTAGGCGTAAAAGGTGATAAGATGGCATTTAGGAAAGTGTTTAATAGAAGGATAGTTATTTCCTTGCATAGTCTAATGTATATGAAGACTCGTGTCGGTGAGTTCATGTCTGGTAACGATGATTTAACTCGGATGTTTTATGATTTACTTATTGCTATTTCCTCGCTTACCACTTTAGAAAGAAAAATCATCCTATATTTAGCTCATATTTATCCCAGTGCTGTAAGTGTTGTGCAGCTTGCCAGAGCAATAGGTTATAGTGAAAAGGCTCGAACACTGTATCGAGGAGTATTGCAAAGACTCGCAAATGCAAAGTTAATTTTACTTGATAAGTTAACACCTAAAATTTTCTCCATTAGAATAAATCATGAACATGAACAAATGCGGCTTCTAGCAGAAATATGCAAAAAACACGGCAAAGAACTTAGGAAAGTCTTATTAGAAGCACTTAAAGGTGGTGAAGAGAAACATGGCACAGACTGAGCTAGATAAAAGAATAAGATTAGAAATCAAGGATTATAGAAAAAAACTTAAGACAATCTATCTTATAGTGCTAATTTCAATTGTTTCAATTAGTTGTATTTTCTTGTCTTACTATAAATCCAAACAAGTTCCACTTTTTTCCGAAAATGTTCTATATACAAGGTCGTTATTTACGACAATACCCTTTACTTATCTTATGTTTACCGTGTTCTTAGTGATATTTTCCTCAGCATTGTTTGGACTCAAAGTTAGATGGTATATCCCTCCTACACTTTTCTCCTATGTTTCCAATGAACTGAAACTCTTAGGCTTAAAAGAACTCGAAAAACGACGGAGCAGTATCCAAACCCTAATAGATGGTGTTATTTTGAAAATGTATTTTTATGATGAGATAAAGGAAAGTAGCGAGGAAAACATGTTAAAAATAGAAGCCGTGCCTATTATGAAAATTGCTAATATGAATGAAATTGCAAAAAGAAATCTTCTCTGTTACAATTTGTTGAAAGGGTGTTTTGAGACTTGGGTAGATCTAGAAACTTTTCCACTTAAAATGCTAGCAATTTTAAAACTAATCAAGGAAACAGAAAAATGCGTAACATCCTAATTCATCAAAAACCGCACATGATTTAGAAGTAAAAGTTTGCATTAAAAATAGGAAAAGTTGAAGTTTTGAAATTCGTCTTATATGATATGTTATTTTGTTATTTCATATTCGTATTCTGTGAACTTCTTCACACCGTCCGACTTTACTGCAAATGTATCTTCACATTTTATGGAACCTATACCTGGAATGGTTAATGGTGCATGAATGAATGCTAGAACCATGTTTTCAACAGCTTCATATCGTCTATGCTGAACAACAATAGTGGTTATAGGATCTTCTTCTATAAGAAGCCCAACACTATGAACAAAACCTTCTACATAATACTTCCCGAAACCTTTCTTTTCGACTAGTTCTTTTATCTTATTTTCAATTTCAATGAATTTTACTCCCGGTTTAAGAGAACTTGCCGCTAAGTCTTGTACTTTGATCATTGTCTCTAAAGCTTCCCTTTTCTCTTCTGAAGGGGTTCCCATGAATACTGTTCTACTCATATTGCTGTGATAGTTGTTGAAATCAGCACCAACTACAATGTTAATTACATCGCCTGGTTTAACTTTTACATTGCTACGTGGCTCTGCATGTACTCTTGGTTTAGGTCCTACATTGACGTAAACATGAGGATGTTCTGATCCACTTTTCATCATCGTGTAAATTGCCTCAGCAGCAATTTCGGTTTCACTAACATTTGTATCAATAGCGTCTATGGCGGATGAAATTCCTTTTACAGCGATGTTTGAAGCTTTCTGTATATATTCTATTTCTTTAGCGTCTTTAATCATTCTAAGTTTCATTATCAACGCATGGACATCAACTACTTCCACTTTCGGGTTAAGCTTCTTAAACAGTTCAAAGAAGAGGACATAGGAATCTCTTTCAACACTATAATCAAATCCAACCCTTTTGTAGTTTCCATCTCTTATCATTTTAGCAACTGATCCCATGAGTTCTGGAGTTCTTCTCCAGGTTTTAACGTTTTTGATCCAAGTCTTTTCTTTAAACTCGTCTGCTTCATATTCAAAAATAAATGCGACTGGTTCTCCATCAGCGGGTATGAGTAGGGCAGGTCTGAGCCACTTAACGCCAGTAAAATAGATGAATGAAGACAGAGTTCTTATCATGGATGCATCGATATTATTTTCTCTCATTAACTGTTGAAATTTCTCTACCCTCTCCCTGAAAAATTTTTCTTCAACCATTATTTGCACCTTCTAAATAACTTAATAACTAAGTTGGAAAATTATGCTATTATATGTTTGGTTGCCGTCTAAAAGTTGCACAGCAGGTCATGAGTGGCAACCAATATTTAAATAGTATTAGTAAAATTATTAAAAACTAAAACTAAAATGATCTAGTTAATTTATTCTTTAATGTAGGGTTTTCCTAGTGCCGCTGGCATTTTTGCTCTCCCTACAAATATAACTGTTACAGCTATCGTGCCTAAGTATGGTATTGTTTTAAATAAATAAACGAGAGCAAATTGACCGTATCTTATACTTAGGTAAATGGATAAGGCTTCAAAGAATCCGAATATGAATGCCCCCGCTATGGCTGTTAGCGGATTCCATCCGCTAAATGCAACGTTTGCCAGAGCTATGAAACCTCTACCTGCTGCTATTTCTCTTGTGAATTGTCCTACCCAATCTATAGATAGATAGGCACCTCCAAGTCCAGCTAGCATTGCACCGTAAATAGTTGCTAGAAACCTTGTCCTCATAACGTTAACACCCATGGTTTCAGCGGCTCTCGGATCTTCGCCACAAGCCCTTAGTCTAAGCCCAATATTTGTCTTAAATAGGAAATACCAGGTAGCTACGGCTATTGCTATGGATATAAATGCAAGAGGGGATATTCGAGAACCAAGTAATCTAATTTTTGTCACCGTTTTTACTGGAGGAGAGCTGCCGAATGTACCCCATATGGTGACTAAGGAAATGACGCACAATCCATATGCTAATATGTTTACACCTACGCCAGCTACTATTTGATCTCCTCTCAAATATACGCTTATTATGCCGTGAAGAATCCCTAGAGCAGTTCCTGTAACTATTCCTGTCATTATAGCCAGTAATATGTTACCTGTGAAGAAATCAACTACCGCTGATGTCAAAGCTGATAGAAGAAATATCCCTTCTATTCCTATGTTGACGACACCTGCTTTTTCAGCTACAATTTCCCCTACAGAGCCTAGGAGTAGGGGGACCATGGGTACCAAGCTTATAATAAGTAGGTTAGCTATATTGCTCAGCTCCAATTTTTATCATCCTCC
Source organism: Candidatus Baldrarchaeota archaeon (assembly GCA_016840485.1). GTDB lineage: Archaea > Asgardarchaeota > Baldrarchaeia > Baldrarchaeales > DXJG01 > DXJG01. The sequence continues at coordinate 4,274 of JAEOSG010000018.1, read as the reverse complement.
TAGTTCTAAGATAGCTTATAAGCATTCTATACGCGTAGGGTAGAGAGAAAGCTATTATTATTACGCCACTTAGCGCGTCTGCTAGTTCTTTGGGGACTCTCATGAGCAACTGCATTCTTTGACTTCCGAGTATGAGCATCGAGAAGAATATTGATGCAAGCACTATTCCTAGGGGGTTGTTTCTACCCATTAGAGCAACTCCTATGCCATCGAAACCCATACCATGCATTGAGGTAAGCAAACTATCAATGTAGTACATAAAACCTACAACGTTTAGCGCTCCCCCTACACCTGCGAAAAAACCGCCAAAAGTCATGGAATTTATCATGGCTCTGTTTGAGTTTATCCCAGCATATCTTGCAGAAGCAGGAGAAAGACCAGAGACTCTTATTTCATAACCTAGTTTAGTAAAGTACAGGAAGTAATAACTTAAAGCGATAAAAGCAAGAGCTAGTAAAAATATTACATGTATTTTGATAACTACTAAGTTCAATGTGCCAAGTCTCGCCGAGACAGGTACTTTTACCGATTCGTGAGGAGCAACTGGATCATAGAACTTTGAGGTTATCAGATAGATTATTGTGTAGTATATAGCCATGTTTAGCATTATGGCAGTTACGACTTCGTTGACTCCTCTGTACACTCTTAGAGCGCTCACAAGGAGGCCCAAGGCTGCGCCAGCAACTCCTCCAGCTAAAATAGCTAGGAAACCGTTACCTGTGTAAATGGCTGTTAAGAGCGCAACTAAACCTCCAATATACATCTCTCCTTCACCGTTGATGTTAAAGAGTCCTGCATATAGGGGTATAGCGAAAGCAAGCCCTGTCATCATGATAAACGTAGCTCTGCTCAATAAGTAGTCAGGGTTTCTGAGTCCGCCAAGAAGCAATAATGAAAGGCCTCTGATAGGATTATACCCCAAGACGGCAAGTATTATTCCACTAACTATCAAGCCGGCAGAAATTGACCCAACTGTCTCGATAAGGAAGATTTCGTATTCTGTGAGTTCCCAGGCGCCTAATTTTTTGTTTGGCATTTAACACCACCCATTAAAAGCCCTAACCTTTCGGTTGTGAACTCCTCTGGGCGTCCAATTGCCATTATCTCGCCCTCATATATTACGGCAATTCTATCACTTAGCTGCAGTATTTCGTCTAAATCTGTTGAAACAAGTAGTATAGCTGTTCCTTCATCTCTAAGTTTAGCTAAGAGAGACCTTATGTACTCGGTAGCGGCAACATCCAAGCCATGTGTAGGTTCAGCGGCTATAATCACTTTAGGTCTCTGAGCAACTTCTCTGCCAACAAGAAGTCTTTGCTGATTTCCTCCACTAAGATATTTAACAGGAGTTTTAAGAGAATCCGTTAAAACTTCAAATTCATTAACAATTTTGGAGGAAAAAGAATGAGCTTTGCTCCACATTATTCTTCCACCCTTACCTAGAAAATTCTTTAACCTTGTTAAGATCGAATTACTGACTATATCCATGTCTAAGACAAGACCTACAGCTCTTGAATCAGGTATATACGCCAATCCTTTTCTGTAGATTTCTGAAGGAGACATACCTGTAACGTTTTCGCCCATAAATATTACATTACCCTTTTCAACAGGTCTACAACCTACTATTGCTTCTATAAGTTCTCTCTGACCATTTCCCTGAATACCTGCTAATCCAAGTATTTCACCTTCTCTAAGAGTGAGTGAAACTCCTTTAACAGCTACTAGTCCTTTATCGTCCCTAACTTGTAAATTTTCCACTTTAAGGACAACATTACCAGTCATAGGGCCTTCACGTTTCTTAGGTATTTCTAAGGCGATTTTTCTTCCTATCATCATTTTAGCTAACTCTGCTTCATCAACCTTATTTGTCTCAACAACGCCAACCGCTCTCCCTCTCCTTAGAATTGTGATAGAATCTGTTATTAGTTTAGCTTCCCTTAGTTTATGCGTAATGAATATAACCGTTATACCCATTTCTTTAAGTTTTCGAAGCATTTCCAAAAATTCATCGACCTCGGTAGGCGTTAAAACCGATGTTGGCTCATCGAGCACAAGAATCTTTGCATCCCTCATTAGAGCTTTGAGTATTTCAACTCTCTGTTGAACACCTACGTCCAGCAATTCAACTCTCGTATTGAGAGGTACGTTAAGGCCAACTTTCTCGATGATCGTTTCTGCCTTCTTTTTAACCTGGTTTATGGTTACTTTAACTGTTGACGATAGAGAGAGAACTAGATTTTCTAAAACCGTGAAAGAAGGTATTAGGGAAAAATGTTGGTAAACCATTCCTATGCCTTCTCTCATAGCATCCCATGGCCCTCTGAACCTAACCTTTTTCCCAAATATCCTTATTGTTCCTTTACTTGGTTTTATTTCCCCGTAGAGAATTCTCATTAAAGTGGTTTTGCCCGCACCGTTTTCTCCTAAAAGCCCGTGGATTTCACCTTTTTTGACAATTAAATCAACATCTCTAAGAGCTATGACACCATCGGGATATATTTTCGTAATTCCGTTCATCTCTATGGCTATTTCTCCTTGCTGCATTTCGCAAACACACTCAGAATAATTATGAACGAATTAGAGCGTCACTACTATAACTTATAAAAATATAAAAAGGGTTTGATGAGATGAAAGCGTCACTCGATGGATCCCTTCTCTAGAGCAGCGTTCAAATTCCCTGCCTCAAGTTGTGAAATTATGTCTTCATATTCGTCATGTGTTAATGGTGTTTTAAAGGCTATTTCTCCTGATTTTATCATATTTTCAAGCTCATCGATTAACTCTTGTACTGCGGGTTTAATGTATGTTTTCCTCAAATCATCGACTATTTCAACAACATCATCAGGTGTTAAGTCTTTTGATAGTTGACCAGTTTCATTGGCTAGTTCTGCAAACCATCTGACACCTTCTAGATCCCATATGCCTACGCCTCCTTCAACGAGACCAAGTGTTTTTATTCCCCCTTCCCACGTTCCTTTAACTGCCATTTCGATCGCTGTGTAAACAGCTATATCAACCCTCTTTGCTCCGCTTAGAGGTATATGATACGGATCTATCCATTCTTGTGAAGCATCTTGACCTATTGCAAAGACTTTTTCTCCGTGTGTTTCTTCCCATTCTTTGACAGCTTCAAATGCCCCCAAATGAGTTGCTCCAGCTAAACCATAAACAACTTTGGCTCCCTGCTCCAAGAGCTGCTGAGTGTGTTGTTTGCCAACAGCTGGATCTGTGAATGTACCTGTGTAGTCCCATAAGAGATTCGTAATATTGCCTGTTTTCTTTTCGTAGTATTTTATGCCAAACAAGTAGCCTATATGAAATTTCCACAAAGGTGGTATGTCCATGCCAGCGCATGCAGCTACCGTGTCACCTCCCAAAACATTGGCCATTCCAGAAGCCGCGATACCTATTAGGCATGCACATTCCTATTCTCTAAAGAGTATGTCTACTTCATTGGGTCTTTCTACGCCTGTTGTGGCATCTATTAATGCAAATTTTTGGTCAGGGTATTTGTCTGCTGTTTCGTTAAGCGGTGTTGTCCAGAGGAAACCTATTAGAACAAGTAGCTCATATTCGCCGCTTCCGGCGTATTCTTCGAGTAAAGGTTTCATATCAGCTAAGGACGGAGGTGTCAAATAGGTTACTTCGATTTTAAAATCTTCAGCAGCTTTTTCTGCTCCTAACCAAGCCATGTCGTTAAAGCTTAAGTCGCCTCTGCCTCCAACATCAAAGAGTATAGCAACTTTAGCCTTCTCCACACCGGGTCCAATTGTTAGGTATAGATATACGCCAGCGATAATTGCAACCGCAAATACTATTGCAATCACTATGGCCGTTAATTTAGTTATCCCTCTCCTCTTCCTCATAATCAACATAAATCAACCCTTTTTACGTATTTGACGATAAAAATTACTGTAGAGGAATTATTTAAAAATTATGATAAGGATAACGTGCAAAATATACATGAATATTTGAAATTTTAAACCAATTTTGCATTTTGCAATATATTAGGATTCTAACTTCTTTTGATAAAAATAATTTAGCTGATCTCTTTCATCTGTTTATTGAGATTCAGACTGCTACACGAATTAATATACGACCCAAATCGCTAATCGGTAATGTAGGACCTCTATAGAATTATACCGTAGTCGTGATATTATTCAGTTTAGAGAGTTAATGTTGGACAGCGTCATAAGGCTTATTAATTTACTCGTTGTTTTTCACATGGGTGTGTATATATGTCTAAGACTTTTCTTGAGCAACCTGGTAAGACT
>JAEOSG010000238.1 GCA_016840485.1 Candidatus Baldrarchaeota archaeon | reverse complement strand
TAATCAAGCAAACAACTTACCTAAAGCAGCTTTAATCGATGCATTATACTGCAAACATCCCAACGAGGAATTCACTAGATCGCTTAACAAGACATTGTCTAAAGCTGGCTTTAAAGTTGACATCTATCAAGGAGAAGTTGTAACGGTGGATTTTCTGAAGAAACTACCAAGTGGATACGATTTAATTATTTTACGTATGCACAGTGCATTGTCAAGCAACAATCAACTTTACTTTTTTACGGCTGAACCCTACTCAGTTGGAAAGTATACACAGGAACAGTACTTCCAACTAGTAAAGAAGGCATATGCCAGTAACGAGTCATCACCTGTTTTCGCCGTTAACTGGGGCTTCATAAAAGTGTACATGACCGGAAAATTTAACGATGCACTTGTCATAGCCATGGGCTGCGACGGAACTCGCGATCCACTCCTTATACAGCAACTTATAGACCAAGGAGCCACAGGATATATTGCTTGGAATGGGCCGGTCTCAATTTCCCATTCAGATAAGGCAATTTTATACCTTGTTCAAGCACTATACATAAGAAAACTTTCTTTGACAGCAGCTGTTCAAGAAACAAACAGCCAGGTCGGCAAAGACCCCTATTGGGGTACTTCACTTGAATGCTATGTCCCCTAACCGAATGTAATCTGCGACATTACAAAAGAACATCTAAAAACATAATTCAAATTCACTAGCAGCGTAAGTGAAATTGTTAAGATGTTGAGTAACCCACTATTTTCCTTAAAAAACTTTTGAATTAGATTGCTTATTCCCTTCAAACCTAAAGCTTCAAACACTGGCAACGGTAGGTTAAGGAGAATTCGACCTTTTATTACCCATCCAGAACCAAGAACAAAAAATATGCATGATGCAATCAGCCATGAAATCAAATAGCGGTTTACCTGTCTTTTGTTAAAGGTCGCTATAAATGCGCCTAACACAGCCAATAATAAGGCCGCCGGATTCACAAAGAACCCGTACATTGTATGGAAAAACATGTATAGTAAGTCGCCCCAAAACTTCTGAAGGGCGTAAGCAGACGTCGTGGACTGGGCGAATCTTAATGTTTCAAAGTCTGTCATCGCCAGTCCTAGCGCATAGTTCCTTAAAATGCCGACGGTAAGATTTATGAAAATTGTTACAGTTAGAAATTTAAGTTCCAATTGAAAAGATCTTAAAGATTTTTTCTCAAGAACTGTGGTCAAAAGCAGATAGGTAAAAAGTGTTCCAAGAACCATCCCCCAAGTCCAAGAATGAGTGAAAAGCAAGGAAATTGACAGTAAAACTGCCATTGCCATTTTCAAGACAGATTTTTTCCTAATAGAACTAAAATAGAGCCCCATGAAAAGATACAATTCTATAAGTGCAATCCAGTTTGCTAAAAGAAAACCATACATTACAACAGAAAAATGGAAAGAAGAAAGCGAAAGAAACGCAGCAAACAAGCATGTAAGCCTAGAATATTCTGCCTGTTGCATGAAGAAATAGCTGGCTAATGTTAAGATTAACGCTAAGATTGAAGGAAAGAACTTAATAATTGTCAAAGCGTCAACGCCGCTTACGTACTTTGCAATGTAAAGAAGTAGCATACTTAGGGGCCGGTCCGGGAGCTTAGTAAAAGATTGTGTTATTACATAGGGCAAACTTTCATTGCGATAAGTTTCTAGCCATTCTTTGTAGAATTGTGCATCGACGCCTACTAAATGTGAATCAACATTTAGACTTGGCAGATAGGGATAAAGAGCAACTACAAATGAGAACGTTATTGCGCAGAGTAGAATAATTGAGAATAATCGTTTGTTAATTTGTGCATTTTCGTCTTTTTCACTAAAAAAGGAGAAAAGTCGGCTGAGGAAATTGCAATGGAGGAAAAATGGTTTAGCCGTCCAAGAGAAAAAGAGTAGAACCGCCAAGAATGGAGCAAGACAGCCAGTCAGAAGAAACATTTTAGTTTCTAAGTCCACTAGATGCTTTAATACCCCTTGTTGACTAAGTTCCGGAAATAAGGGAAAAATGAACCAGCAAATTAAAACTGAAAATTCCAAGATTACTATGATCAAGGCTACATAAGTTAGGATACGAGCTATCGCCGTTTTCCTTCCCATGCCATAAAGAGGACTGGGGCTTGTAAAAACCCAGACTAGTGTAAGAAAGCCGATCAAAATCAGCACGAGATCGGCTATAAGCATGGAAATAAAGAAGTTTATTGATATGTAAACCAAAAAAATGGGGAATAGCAGTTTATTTTTAGACTTCTTGAGTATGTAGAGTATTACAGCAAAACTTAGGCAATAAACTGCGGTGCGGTCTAATGATGTATTTATAATTTGGAAGTACGGTCCAACGTTTTCAGATACAGTAAAATCGACTAGAATGTTAAATAAATGTGCAGATGCAAAAAGAATGTAAAAAGCAACTAAGAATAGGTAGAGATTAGCTACTATTTCGCGTATTGTGCCCGTAATTTGAAACTGTAGGCTGAATGGCATAACGGGTTCACTTTGCCTCTGAATGCTTTCTACGTTAAACTCTTATGATTTTTAAGTAGATTTCGAAATTAATATCAGAATTAAGATTAAAACCTAAAATTTAGTCTGAATCTGAAGAAACAAAATATTTTAAATATCTTCTGCCTCAACAGACGACTCGGCGATGACAATGCGGAAAAGCCCCATAATATCTATCGCAATTGCACTTTTGTCTATATTCTCATTCATAAAGCAAGTTCTCGCCGACGGATACGAGGTTGAAACAGTGGGAGGAGTCCTTGAACCAACAAACTTCGTGATGACCTTGCTATGGGCCGTTTTGATAGGCATAGGTGTTCTTGGAGTCTTTATTGCATTAGGATTGATACGAATTGAAAAAGTGAGCGAAGAAGAATAGAGCCAATGCGCATTTTTATTTTCATAATACCCCGATAATCGAATAGGTCTTTTGACATTAGTTTCATAAACAAACATAAATATATCAAAAGGAACAACTACCGAAAATTGAAAAAAGAACTAAATTAGCTACTCCTTTTCAAATATCCGGCCAGAATTTCACCTATAGCTCCAATTAGGTAGGAAGCCATTTTCGTTCCTTAAGCTGAAAGAGTGTAATTTTAGGTGATGTTAGTTTGCTTGGGGAATTTGAATGGCGGCTGGCGAGTTGGCAGTTATTGGGCGTCTTTGCACATATCGGTATCCGCATTCGCATTTGAAGCCGACTATCTTTCCATTGTGCATTATCTTTTGCCATGTTTTGGCGTTGCATTGGTCAAACTGTTTATGGAGTTTCCACAGGAATTCTGCCTCCTCTGTGGTTAATGGCACATACTCTTTAGCTAAAGTAAAAAACCACAATGTATATGCGCCAAAACCCATCCATATTGCCGCTACAAGCGGTTCTAACACACTTCATCACCCAGACGTATTTTCGTTCTACAC
>JAEOSG010000237.1 GCA_016840485.1 Candidatus Baldrarchaeota archaeon | reverse complement strand
CTTAATTCTAAATGGCACTTTCTCCGCATACTGCATATTAGTATTGCAGGAATAACATTTTTTAACATTCTTCTCTTTCATGGCTAACGCCTATTTTCCATGATCGCCTTAAAACTATGACTCCGAGAATATTTAAATTTACATTGCAATCTGTGTAAACTAGTGCTGACAGCCTATCGCAAAAAGCTGCCAAAACTCAAACACGAAAAAACTGTGAAAAAAAGCATAATACGATAGCAAATGTCAATTTTCTGTTAAGAGACATTAATGGTATAGTCATATGACAACGAAATCATGAATTTTTATGATACTTAGCAATGTAAAATTAAATATTTGAACATGCATTACATGTAGACAACTTTTCTTAAGATGTTTCTTGAAAACCGCAAGTTATTAATAAGAAACGGTAGAACCAATTAAAGGGGCGGACAGATCATACCAGAATACCCCTCAACCATAACTCTACTCTCAATACTCATGATACTCACCACGCTCGCTGTTATCTACCGAAAGAGAGTTCGTCCAGAAAACTGAAAATCGTTATAGAAGGTTTTTCCGTAATTTTTAAGTCGAATTTTAGGCGTATATTTAAGGTTAAAAGGAGTGGAGCAGTTGTCAGGAAAAATTGTTACAAGCCTTTTCTCGGCACTCCTGTTTATCGGCATAGTAACACTGGCATTCAACATTCAACCAGTTAAGAGCACATGGACTGGAACAGTCTATATTAGGGCTGATGGAAGCATAGACCCACCAGACGCACCAATACAACGGGACGGAGATATTTACACTTTGACTGGTGACATCAATACTACTACCTATGGAATCGTAATTTACAGAAGCAATATTATACTGGAGGGGGCAGGCCATGTGCTTCAAGGCTCAGCACGCCCCTATGATTCTGGAATGCTTTGGAATGGCGATGGGGTGATTTTGCAGAGAGAAAGCAACGTAACAATTAGAAATTTGGAGATTAAATTGTGTAATCATGGAGTATTTTTAGGAGAAACATCAAGTATCAAAATTTATGGAAACAAAATAACGAACAATTATCGCGGCATCAGACTCCATGAATGTCTAAAGGAGAACTACATTTTTAAAAATAACATAAAAAGTATCGAGCTCGCACATAGTGGCATATATCTTGACGGATCCTCCAATAACTGGATATTTGAAAATAACCTGATAGAATGTAACATTCTTTTGGAAAACTCCACAAGCAATAGAGTTTATGAAAATAACATAACCGAGGGAGAAATTGGGCTATCCCGAGGTTCAAACAGCAATAGCATATTTGATAATAAAGTAGTAAACGGGATTATCGGACTTTTTTCTTCACACAACAATACCATTTATCAAAACTTTGTAACACATGACGATGGCTATTGCATTAGCCTCGACGAGTCCTCATACAACAACATTTTAGAGAACAACATAACTGCAAGCGGTCATGAAGGAATTTTTTTCGATAGCAGCTCACAAAATCACATAACGGGCAATAACATATCAAACAGTCGTATTGGTATTATGCTCCACGACTACTCGTCCGATAACGTAATTTCTGTAAACAATATACTGAACAATTCATATGGGATTATAGTTCAGTTTAGTTCACAGAACAACCTCATTTACAATAATAACTTCATCAACAACGCGGATCAAGTTTATGTCGACGATCGATTTAACGTCTGGGATTATGGTTATCCTTGTGGCGGAAACTACTGGAGCGACTATAACGGCACAGATCTGCATTGGGGTTCTGGTCAGAACGAAACTGGAAGCGACGGAATAGGCGACACAGCTTATATGATCGATGCGAAGAATACTGACAGGTATCCTCTTATTGCTCCGATTACCGCTTTTGATGCTGGTGTTTGGAACGGCGTAGCCTACAACATTGATGTGGTGAGCAATTCCACATTGTCAGACTTTCACTTTAACCCCGATGAAGGAGCCTTCTTGAGGTTTAACATAACAGGTGAAAATGGTACGGCAGGCTTCTGCAGAGTAACCATTCCCAAAAGCCTATTACGAGCTGATGACGGCTGGACAATAACCGTGGGAAACCAGACTCTACAGAACTATACAGAATTAGAAGACGAAAACTTCACGTATCTATACTTCACATACAACCACAGCACCCAAACGGTTACAATCCAAGGAACAGACGTCATACCAGAATTTCCATCAAGTGTAACGCTACTTGAACTTTTAACGCTGATAACTATTCCCATAGTTTTCATACGGAAAAGCGCTACCGAAAAATTAAATCATAAACTCCCATTTCCAGATCAAGCTTACAAGCGGTTCATGGCTTAGTCAAGAGCTTCTAATAGTTTCTGGCTAAAGCATTTTTGAAAATATTTTCTGTATAACAATTTTCTGTTAGTAATGTCTAACAGAACATGGCTCTTAACATATTCCGCAGTTAGTAGCGATTAATGGAACATTGTTATGAAAAAGAGGAAGTAAAACTGTGAAAAGTTTAACTATTGGCTCTAAAGTTTCACGATTTGAGCGTGTGGGATTCCTTCTATGTTTAAAACTGCCTCTGGATGCACATAGCCCTTTTCTATGGCTTTTTGAACAACATTCTTTCCCACCATGTTCACTATTGTAGAGTTTGCTATCATGGATACAGCTTCTTCCACCGTCACTTTCGCACCCTTGTAAAACTCCTCTTTCACTCGGAAGGTTATTTTTCCTTCTTTGAGGGTTTTTCCGAGAATTTCGCAGTCGCAGATGGCTAAAAGCACGTTTTTCCCGATTTTTCTAATCTTTAAATAGGCTTCCAAACCTTTAACGCTCATTAAAGTTGTTGCACTGAAGATTTTGCCCCGCAGGCTTCGCATACGAGGAAGGATAGGCGTTTTTCTTTAACTATTTTTGTGTCTGGACGTTTGCAAACAGGGCATATGACGAAGCTTGCCATGTATCTTTGAAGAAGTCTTTCGAAGGTTTCATGGGAAAATTTTCCCTTAAAAACAGCCATGGAATCCCGCATTGTTGCTGCAGTAGCCATTTCTCGTGTTAAAAACTTTAGAATGTGCTGCGGTTTACGGTTTAAGGTGTCGGCTATTTCCTTAAAATTGTAGATTATTGTTCGCACACCGATAACGGTGGAGTTCACTCTTGGCAGTTCAAGCCTTTCACGTTTTGAAGCTACTTCTGGAATTTGTGAACGCGCTCGCTTCAACAGTTCTTCGTAGTCATATTGCATGTGCTTATTCTCCAAGAGAACATAGGTGCAGCAAAGTATTTATTTTTTATAATCAAAAAGGGTGAATTTAATTATTGTAGAGATGATTTAATGGGTTATATCTATCTTTATACGGGCACTGGAGCGGGAAAAACCACAAACGCTCTGGGCTTAGCCTTACGCTCTGTTGGCCATAAAAGGAAAGTTGTCATAATCCAATTCTTAAAATGGTGGAAAAACACTGGAGAATACAAGATTAGAAAGATGTTGGCGCC
>JAEOSG010000236.1 GCA_016840485.1 Candidatus Baldrarchaeota archaeon | reverse complement strand
GAATAATTGAGGTGTAAAATGTTGCATGCACAAGATTTTCTTTCTGTGTTAAGAACTTTAAGAGAAACATTAGAGACGCGTAGAAAATTGAGAGAGGAATTAAATAATCGTAGATTCCTCTTAATGTTAAATTTGTAACTTTAAGGAATGCTGCAATGCCATCTAATGTGGAAAGGATCAAAGCTATGAAGATAGCTCCGAATACTAGGGTTTTTATTAGCGAGTTTAATAAGCCCATGGGGTTGCCTCCATTTCGAAGAAGACTTTTGCATTGAGCTTTATGTCAAAATACTTTTCTAGGGTTGCAACTCTAATCCTAGAGTTTAAACTTAGTCTTTCAAGTCTTAAAACAACTTTAACATAGGGTTCTAAGGCATTCCAAGCGACAGGTTTAATATTTCCGTTGAAGCCCTCCACCTGGCTAGTTAATACAATTGCAGCTTCACATAACGACCCTAAACTTATTAAGGTCGGTATCTGTTTCTCTGCAAACTCAAAAAAGTAGAAATAGGCATTTTCTTCTCTACTCAGTCTATATAGAGTTGAAACAGTATCTAAAACAATAAGTTTTATGTCTTCTTCAACATATTCAGGCAAATATAGAAGAATGTGACTTAAACTTAGAAAATCTCTCGGTCTAACAACAATAATCTTATCGAAAATCTTACTGCACCTTGATGGATAGAGTTTCTCAATAAGTTTGGGATCAAACTTTTTATCGGCGTCTATGTAAAGTGTACGATAACCTAAAAGAGCAAGTTTGCAGGCAGCATTAACCGATATAAACGTTTTACCCGACTCAGAGGGCCCATAAAGAAGAGTGGAGGAACCTACAGGGAACCCGCCCATCAAAATACTATCTAAGGGGTCTATACCTGTTCGAACGAACTTCAAAACTTCCACCTCCTGCAACTTGAAATTTTTTCTTGTAGCGGACTGCTGTAAAAGAAGATGCAACAGCTAGAATTCCAAATAGAACAGTGAAGGGGATATTTTCTGGAGAAGGAATATTTTCCAAGGAAAGCCGATTTGCGTTCTCATTGCTGGATGAAGTTGATTGAGGTTCTTTGTTGATTGAGAAGGTTGCTGTTGAGGCTTCGTAGATTGAAGATCCTTCAAAGGTAACTTTTATTTGGTATGTTCCTGTTTCTTTAGTTTCAAGTTGATATGTTGCGTTTCCTTTGCTACCTGTTGTTAAATATATGGTTTTTGTGGTATTGTTTGGGAAACGTATTTCTAGAACTATGATTTCTCCAATTATTGGGTTTCCGTCTTCATCTACAAGTTTAATTAAGATTGTTGTGATGTTTTCATTGATGATTTGTGTTTCGATTGCTGTTTTAAGTTTAGAAACTGTTAAGGCTAGTCTGTAATTTGTGGGCATAAAGTAGTCATTGCCTTGATAATTTATTTCAAGAATATGTTTTCCGGAGGATGTTGGGGTCCAAGAAAATGTTGTAAAGCCATTTAGTGTTGTTAAATTCTCTTCAATTAAAATTAGACCGTTTTCATCACGTATTTTAATAGTTAAGGTGTCATTTATTTTTGTGCCTTTAATTGTTTGAAGAGTTATGTTGAAGTCAATTTCTTTGAAAACCTTCACATTTAAGGGACTGTATTCAACTATGACTTCGGTTTGTGCCTTGGTAACTTCGATTACTTTGCTAATGTTATATGAGTTTGTATAAGGGTGATAAACCTTTATGTTTACGGTGTAGTTTCCGGGAGTTAGTTTCGAAGTATCGAGAACAGTAGTGTAGTTTCCGTTGCCGATGTAGGTCACGTTTAGGGTTGAGTTTAATTCCAAGACTGTAATATTTATTGTGCATTGTTCAAGTGGTACATTGCCGACTTCAACGTGAATTGTAATATTGATTTTTTCTCCCACAAAAACCTTTGAGGCAGAGAAATAGTCGTTGACTTTTAGAAAACCGTAGACAGTTATTTTCTTAATTGTAGAGCAGCCAAGGTATCCCTTTTTGAAGGCTTTAATTTCAATTTCCTGTGGGCCAAGTAAGCTTCCATTTACAGGTATTGTAACTTTAATTTGGTAATTTCCATTCTCATATGTACCGTTAAAAATGTAATTTAGTATTTTAGCTTGAAATGTAGCGTTTTCCAGTTTTCTACCAAAATTGTCTGTTAAAACAGCTGAAATAGTAAGGTCTTCGCCTAGATACAAGTTTGTCTTGCTTAAAGTTAATGTTTTAAACTGAATTTCTAAGCTTTCCTCTAATAGAGGTAGAAGACCTAAATCTTTTAAAATGCTAAGCATCATCCAAGTATATTGTAACCTATTTGTCACAGAATTTGAGTTTAAACGATCTACAAAAGTGAAGTTACCTCTAAGAGTTTTATATGCAAGTTCTAAAACCGCAGACTTATTTACCTGCTCGAAAACATGAAGTTCAGTGTTATTGTCAAAAAGAATTTTTAAAGCTTTAATTGCATAGTAAGTTCCAATTACATCTTTGTAGTCAAGATTGGAGATTAAGTAGTGGGCAAGCGAGGAAATATTTAATGCGGAGAGGCTTTTTAAAGCTGAGAGTGCAGCAACAGCATAATATTCAGATGCGCTCCAAGCATCTATAGGCCAAGGTAAACGACCTAAAGATTCAGGAATAATTGACCCGTTTTCAACTTGTCTATTAACAATATAGCTTGTGACTGCTCGCTTATCTACAATCAACGACGTGGCTTCAAGTTTATCTAATGTTAATACCGCAAACACTGTTGTGTAAAAGTTTGGAGGCCAAACATTCTCAGGAATTATTGACAAAATTTTGAACAAACCGTAATAGGAGCTTTGCGAATCTGTTATTTCGCTAATTAAAATTTCGTTAACAAGCTCGTCATATGCTTTTACTTGTGTATTTAATTCTTGACATATTGCTGTTGCAAAGGATTCCATTCCTCTTCCATAGCTCCATAGTCCATATGTGGAGTGTATTTCGAGAGGCAGGGCTATGGTGAAACCTTCATATCTAGTTATGGGTATTTCCCAGTAAGTGTTTAACGTGACGCTAAATGTGGCATTTAGAAATTCGATAAGCGAGGTTTTGTTAATTTTATTTATCATGTTAAGAATTGAAAGGATTTTTATAGCGTTGTAGGTTTGCCAAAGTGATCCTTCCAAAAAGCTATTTGGATAAAAGCCTCCATCAGGACTCCAGCAACTCAACAAATATTTCTCCAAGGCTGTAGTGTTAATGCTAGATGTTTTTCTAAGGGTTTTTAACGCCGTAACTGCAACGTAGGTTTCAGATATTTGTGGAAACTCGTCTCCAATTCCTCCTGAAAATCCTCCCACAGAAAGTTGTCTGTCTAAAAGCCATTCACCTGTTAAATCGTCAATTAAATCTTCTTTGCCAAGAATTTCCAAGGAGAGAACTGCGTATCCTGTGCCAAGAGTTAGTTGATTTTCATCAAGGGATATAAGATCGTTGTAAAAAGAGCCGTCACTTCTCTTGCAT
>JAEOSG010000075.1 GCA_016840485.1 Candidatus Baldrarchaeota archaeon | reverse complement strand
GAAGAGGAAGTAATTGTAGGATCCGGAAGTACAGAGTTAACTGCAGCCTTTATGCTTTCCATCCTAGATCCAGACACTGAAGTAATTATTACACGCCCTGGATATCTAAACTATCCAAGACAAGTTCAAATAGAAACACTACTTCGATGTAAAATAAAGCGATGGACAATTCTCAGAAACCATGAATTTAATCCAGATTTCGACGAACTACAAGAAATAATAAACGATAAAACACGAATGCTAATAATATGTGCACCAGGTAATCCTGATGGACAAATTTACACGGATGATATGCTTAATGCAATTAATGATATTGCAGAGGAAAAGGGCATCTGGGTCATGATAGACGTTGCCTATCGAGCATTTATCTACGAAAAACCTCCAAGTTATTTCAGCAGAGAAAGAAGGGAAAACGAAATCTGGATGTGTACATTATCAAAAGAGTTTAGGATCCCAGGTTGGAGAATGGCCTACGCTGTCGCCGATAAAGAACTAATTAGTGCTGTTGAAACAGTAGAACAAGCAAGAATACTATGTTCCAACAAAATGGCTCAAGAAATTCTTACTAGAGTTCTTCAAGATAATAAAAAACTGAAAGGTGTCAAAGAATATTATGAAAAGGGTAGAGACAAATATAAAAGGGTAGCACAGTACACGACCGAAGAACTAAGAAACAATATACCAGACTTAGGGATCTTAGAGCCAAGAGGAGGATTTTATGTTTTCTTTGACGCATCAAAATACGAGAAAAGTTCGAAAAAACTATGTAACGACTTATTAAAGGAATGTCAAGTCGCACTGGCTCCAGGCATCGACTTCGGCATGGAAGGATGGCTCCGACTCAGCTTTGCGCCAATCGTCGAAGAACCAGAAACACTCAAAGAAGGATTAAATAGAATGAAAGAATACTTCTCGAAGAAAAAATAACCCCCTATTCCTCCATTTTTACCGGTGTTATTAATGTTTTTTAAGGGAAGCAGGTACGAAATTTTTAGTGAAATAAGAATTCCGTATAACGTTCCATTCTTTGTAAGATGTGATGGAAGAAATTTTCACCGCTTAACCAACGAAGTTAAATTCAAAAAGCCCTACGACAAAGAATTTGCGGAAATTATGGTGAACTCAGCAAAAACACTTTTTAAAAACAATTTAAACCCAATCTTAGCCTACATTTTCTCAGATGAAATAAATATCCTTTTCTTTGATGCACCATTCAACGGGAGAATAGAAAAAATAGATAGTGTAGTAGCATCACTTCTTAGTAGTGCTTTTTCCCTTGAACTCTATCTAAGACGGAAAATTGTAAAAACCATTAGCTTTGATGCAAGAATAATTCCAATACCTGAAAAAAGGATTTTAGAATATTTAGCTTGGAGACAGCTAGAGTGCTGGAGAAATCACATAAATTCTTATGCCTTTTACACACTTATTGAAAAAGGAGTTTCTCGTGAAGACGCTGCAAAATTACTTAAAGGCTTAAAGAGCGCTGAATTACACGATCTTGTATTCAGAGAGAAAGGAATAAACTTAGCAAAGACCCCTACGTGGCAAAGAAGAGGCATTCTACTGTATTTTGAAGAATATCTTAAAGAGGGTGTAAATAAACTTACTGGAGAGAAAGTTTTAACTGTTAGAAGAAAACTGGTTGAAAACTGGGAGTTACCCATATTTAATTCTCCAGAAGGGAAGAATATGCTCTTAAAAATTATAAAAGATAGAAGAAGCCGTGTTGGGACGTAAGTCGATTAATTTTTATCGTTTAGACTTGATAACTATTTCCTGTTTTGCATAGACCTCCGTGTTTGATGGAACATCCCTGTCAACAATAACACCGGGAGAAATATCAACATTAGTACCAATTATTTTCCCTGGGAGAATCGATGCGTTAATGGATATTCGTGTGTTGTCTCCAATAACCGCTCCAAATTTTTCCATGGGGACTCTAACTTTTTCTTCTTCTATATTCATATAAATTGGCTCTGATCTAGGCGAAACGTTCCACGTCTGAGTACCAGCTCCCACGTCAACGTTCTCTCCAAGAATACTATCCCCAATAAAGGAAAGGCGTCCTATTTTCGTTCCATTGAAAATAACACTGTTCTTAAGCTCCACGCCAAAACCAACAATAACATCTCTTCCAATTGACACGTATTCTCTTATAAGTGCGTTATTTCCGATGTAACTGTTCTCTCCAATGTAACAAGGCCCCTTAATTGTAGATCCAGATCTTATCTTTACGTTATTCGATATCCATACAGGGCCCTCAATTTTTGCGCCATTATCTATTGATGCAGTTTCTGCAATGAAAGATCCCTTGCCTTTAAGCATTTTTGAAAGAACCAGACGATTAGCTCTTAGAATATCCCACGGATATCTTATTTCAACCCATTCCTTCTCCCAGACAGACACATAAACGTCTCCCTTTTGAGAAAGTTTTCTAATGGCAGCATCAAGAGTTTTTTCACTTCTAAGAAAATCAAAAATAATATTTTTGAAAACATATACTCCCGCTACTGCATAGTTACTAGGTGATTCCCCAGGTTTTGGTTTCTCAACAATATACTCCAACTTTGAATCTTCAGAAAAAACAACTACACCGTAGAACTGAGGATTTTCAACAAGAGTAGCAGATATTGTCGCATCGGCATCTAAATTTTTAAAGGTCTTAATAGTTCTGCCTATCAGTTCTGGATCTGCAAGAACATCAGCGTGAACAACCAAAAACTGTTCTTCATTCTTCATTTTCTCTTCAGTCTTTAAAATAGCATCCTCTACACCTAATGCTTCTTCTTGTAAAACATAGTCTATCTTTACGTTGAATTTATCTCCGAATTCAAAGTAATCCTCTATAACTTCACGTTTATAACCAACTACGATCAAAATGTCTTTAATCTGATTTTCACGGAGACTCTCAATAACATATTGTAGTAAAGGTTTGCCTGCAATTTCTAACATTGGCTTCGGTCTTGTTTCTGTGAGCGGTTTTAACCTATAGCCAAGCCCAGCCGCTAATATTACCGCTTTCATTAACAAACACCCAGGAAGTATTTCTCTCCAAAATATCTTTTAAGCCTGAGTATAAAATAAACTGCTTTTATTTGTATATTAAGATTGTTATCATTTTTTAACAAGTAGATAAGTAGAATACTGCCAAAACTAAATCCAATTTCGTCATTACAGAATCGTAGCGATTTAAAATAAATTACACCGAAACTGGTTACTATTTCTCTTTAGGTTCTGGAAGTAATATCCGTACAGCTTTTCTGTTTTTATCCATCCATTTCGCTTTTTTACTACTTATTAAAATATTGATTATTTGAAGAATATCTTCGGTAGGTAAATTCTTTATGATCTCTGGGCCTTCTTGTAAAAGGTCATAGGGTGTAAAATAGATGGTCCCTGTATTCAGTGACCAATTGTATAGGTAGTCTGCCAATTCTTCTAAGGACTTCCAATAAACTCTAAGTCTATTTTCATCCAGCCACTTTGCAAAACCTGTTTTAACAAGGTAATTCATAATCTCCCTCAAATATTCTACTGAAAGCTTGGAGTATGGAGGAGTAGACAAAAGATCGTGTATGGAAACTACATGTTTAACATGAAAAGAAGCCCACTTTAACAAGAGGTCCCCCCAACTTTGAAGCCAAGACTGATATAAATCTGGGTTCTTAGGCTTTATATACATCCACGGATATTCAACCCATTCCGGAAAAGTAAATTTAGGTTTTTCTTCAACAACCTCAACCTGTTCAGTAGCTTTGACTTCCTCACTTATTTTCTCTATTTCTGAAACTATCTCTTGCTCAACTTCCTGCACTTCGCCTAATTCTAGCTCTTCTTCTTTTCCGTTTTCCCTTTTCTTCTCTTTAATAGACAATATTATCACCATCATGTAGCAAATTCCCTAGTCCATTCTTCATATCTCTCAATTTCTTCTGGAGAAACTGAAGGCTTTATCTTGGATAACGATTGCATAAAGTCTCGCATAGTTACTGGTCTAATCTTCTCAATTTCAGTTAACTTCCCTTCTTGATCAAGTTCCCTTATTGGGATCATTAAGGCTTCCCTACAAATTAAAGCAATATCTGCACCACTATAACCCTCTGTAAGCTCTGCTAACTTATCAAAATCGACATCAGGAGCTAACTCCGCTCCTTCAGTGTGTATTCTAAAAATTTCTTTTCGAGCATCCCTATCAGGGAGAGGGACGTATATTCTCTTCTCAAATCTCCTCCTCATTGCTGGGTCAATATCCCACGGTCTATTTGTAGCACCAAGAACAATGATTCTTTCATCATCTCTTTCCCTTAATCCATCCATTTCTATTAAAAGCTGCGTTTTTAGTCTTCTTTCTCCACCAATATCTTCCTCTGCTCTAACGGTTGCGATAGAATCTATTTCATCTATAAATATTATTGATGGTTGATTTTGTCTTGCAAGGTTGAATAATGTTTTTACAAGTTTTTCAGATTCTCCTAACCATTTTGAAACGAGAGATGCAGCATCAACATTAAAGAAGGTAGCATCGCATTCTGCAGCTGCAGCTTTTGCTAACAATGTCTTACCGCAACCGGGAGGCCCGTAAAGCAAAATACCTTTCCAAGGCTTTCTTGGGCCTTTAAATAGATCAGGTCTTAAAATGGGAATTATTATAGCTTCTCGTAATGCGGTCTTTGCTGCCTGAAGATCTGCTACATCTTCCCATCTCACTTTAGGTTTTTCGTAAACCACAGTGTCGGCTATCGCAGCCGTTAATGCATCGACGTCTTCTGTTATTTTCTTGCCAGACCTCGTCAGATACGTTATCCTAGTTGTCTTTCCCTTAAGATAATTCTTAAGTTCTTTACTCCTTTCAACGTATTCCTTGGCTCTCTGATAATATATTGTTTGCAGTTTCGGGTTTTCAGTCAATTTTGAAAGCTTCAACAAAACTTCTGCTGCCTTTACATATTTTTCAATAGCCTCTTTGTAATTCCCTTCCCTATCAAGCTTAGTGGCTTCCTTTGCAATTTGGGAAGCGTATTGCAATAGCCTTGAGGACATTTCGTTTCACTTCATTTCAAAATTATGGGATCATTTTGATCTAAGAAAATGATTGCCACAAACAATATAAAGATTAATATATGTTACGTATTTAAGGAGGAAAAAAGCTTGCCCCTTGCAGACAAGATTAGAATGTTTCTACGCTGGCTTAAAGGCGCTCCAGATCTTAAAGAAATTACTTTGCAGCTAGAAGTTTTTACACGTAAACTCGATTATCAAAGGAAGAGACTGGAAAACGAAGCTAGGAAATGCAGGGAGAAAGCCAGAAAATATCGTATTGAGGGTAATGAAGAAGCTTCTAGAATGTACGCTGAACATTTTTTACGTTACCGAAAATGGGCCCTAGGAATTGATGCCTTTAGGTTGAGAATAGACGGTTTATTGGTTAAACTTAGACAAGCTCAATCAGTATCCGAGGTTGAAAGTGCTCTAAGGGGTATTAGAGCAGCTGTGATGGGCTTAAAGGAAGCAATTAATGTTCCTGATATAGCTGAAATGGTAGAAGACATAGATAAGCAAATGAGAGAGATAGAAATAGCTCAAGATATTACGGAAACTGGTATGGAACGGTTGACAGTCTCAACCGAAGTTACATCCGATGAAATAAGTAAGGTTCTAGCGGAAATAGATCAAGAAATCGGTGTTGAAGCTGGGATAGTTCTGCCAGAGCCATCAAAGAAGATAAAAGAACTAGAAAAGGATATAAAAAAGCTTAAAGAAGAACTATAAGTGCATTCCGTTTCATACAATAAAATTACAATAAATTGTAGCAAACCAAAAAGATCTAGTTTATCTTTGCCTAAGTCGGAAAACACTAATTATTAAACATTTCAACTTTGCATGTGAAAGAAAAATTAAAGGCGTTCGGCTAAAATAAGCACTTTAATGTGGAATTTTATCCCTACTAGGATTCGAGTAAAAATATTAAAAGGAAATTATTAACATAAGTTAATGAGGTGTTAAGTTTGCCAAAATTTCTTGATAAGCTCTTTGGAAAAAAGACTAAGTCCGAAGATGAAACAATCGCAGAACTTAGAGCCACAATCAACAGACTTCAACTACGAGCTAAAGAACTTGATAAAAGAGCCAAAATGAGCAGAGAACAAGCAAAAGAACTAATAAGAATGGGCAACAAAGAAGGAGCAAAATTTCAATTAAAACGATGGTACCGATATGTTCAACTATTTAATAGATATTCCAGACAAATCGCAAGCTTAGAAGATGCCATCGCAACGATTGAAACTGCCAGAGATAGTGTTGAAATGTCCAGAGCGCTAGCAACAGCGCTTGACGCCCTTAGGCAGGCCAGAGAAATTGCTTCGCCAGAAAGGGCTATGGAACTCATGGCAAGAATGGATCAAACAATGCAAGAAATAGAGAGTACATCACAGATTCTCAGCGAAGGTTTTGAGATGCCAGGAGAAGAGGATGTATCGATCGAAAAAGAACTGGAAAAATTAGAAACAGAAGTTATGCTTGAAGAAACTGGAGAACTACCCAAAGTACCAGCAAGAATAGAAAGGGAAGCAGCAGAAATAGAGGAAGAAGTCAAAAAACTAAAAGAGGAAACAACCAAAGAAGAAAAGGAAGAAGCTTAATTATTCTCATGAAGAACACGTCATTAGACTTTTACTTTCACTGCTATTTGTGGAACTGGCTAATTGAAGAAAGCCAAAAATAAAAATCTCTAAAGTTTTAAAACTTCACATTGTTGCTTAATTTAAAATCTTGACAGTTATCTTTTAACTCACGTATTCTTTTTTCGATTGCATATAGTCTTCCTATCCAAGATCTATAATACTTGAAGTAATTTTCCACGGAAATTAGCCCACTTTCAAAACGGCGCTTCAGTTCCTTCAAGGATTCCTCTATTTCATATCTCTCCCTTTCAAGATCATACAGTTCTACTTTCAACCTATTTACAGGGGTAATAGTGCTATGCGAGTTTTCTCGAACTATGACAGTTTTGGAAATATCCACATGTTTCTGTTCCTCTATTTTTTGGACCTTCTTCAAGATATTTTCAATTTTCACCTTTAAATCTGAAGTTTCTAGCGTTAGGCTTGCTATTCTAGAGATGACTTCAGCGTTTCTTAAAGAATAATTCTCAAAATTCAGTGCGATTTTAATATAATCCTTTACCAACGGAAGCATCTTTGCTGAAAAACTGAAAACTAAATTTTCATCATTACACTTTATCACTAACCGCTTTTTCAATCTACCTTTGATATCTACGCTAATAATTTTATCTAACGGTATCTCAAGTGATTTGTAAAAATATTTTTTGAAGAATCCCTTCTTACTCAAAAATACAAGTCTTCTACTTGTCAAAAAAAGTATTCCTTCTCCTTTTGGCACATGCATGCTGTCTAAACCCAAAAATTTAGCGTCTCCAATGGCATATATTGGTTTTTCATCCATGTCTAATGATAAAACATCTTTATACTTGCTAAATTCTTGATAATGCTGGTAAAGAGAGGAAACTAAAACTTCAAGCTTAGCCAACTTTTCTTCGATCCCGGCCGTAGACTCATCTACATAGTTTTTATAGTCTTTCAATTCTGTTTCAAGCCTAGTTAAAACACCTCTAAGAAAAGGCAAGTCACGAACTTTAAATTGCGTATCGACAGAAAACCTTGGAGCCATAGATAAAATTAAATTTCCAACATCCTCAGCTTTTCCTAAGACTCTCATTCTAATTGAATTGAACTCGTTGAAAATATCAACTAAAGTTCTCTCTATCACCGGGTAGTTAAAAAAACGTGAACGCCTAAGAAAAACCAGGCTCCTTTTAATCAGATCAAAGGTGCGAACAATCTTATTAAGTTTTAGATACCCATATTTTAACTCTAAGCAAAGTTTTCTAAAATTTATCTTTAAAGTGGCTTGTTCCTCTGCAAAACTGACTACTTCGGTTGAACCACATTTAGGACAAGTCTTTACATATTTTGTAACAATGGTCACCTTTTTACTCTTGCAATTTTCGCATACATAATTAATTGATTCAATTCCTCCTCTTTTTTTAACCTTATACTCTTTCACATTTTTAGAACCACAGGTTAAACAACATGGAAATCTTTCAGTGATAACTACTATACAGCTATGACATAATCCTGCTCCACACGTTCTACACACTAACTCGACATCTCTCACTCCACATTTCTGACATTTCTCTTTCGCTGCATAGAAGATATTCAACACTATCTCCCTACCACGGAACTACAACGAGCTAAATTAAAACTTTAACACCCGCATTATTTAACCACTCGTAACACCATCATAATACAGATATCTTCAAATTAAAAAGTTCGCAATCAAGTCTAAAAGTAGAAAAATAAAAAATTAAGCTAACCGATAATTTTACGTATTCAGCCTTATAGACCTACTTTTTCGAGAAACTCTTCAATCACGTCTCTTAGATCTGGTTTACCTATCTCCTGCAGTTCGTATCTAGCTCTAAGTACCGGTTTATTCACATCAATTATCCTTCTTATGTCAATTGGGGTACCAGTCACTACAAGATCGCATTCAGCTCTATTAATTGTCTCCTCCAACTCTTTTATCTGTTCTTTACCATAACCCATCGCAGGTAAAACAGGTCCTAAATGTGTGTATTCTTCATAAACCTCTTTTATTGAACCAACAGCGTAGGGACGTGGATCAACAATTTCCTTGGCGCCATACTTCCTAGCAGCTAAATAACCAGCCCCAAAGGGCATATGGCCGTGTGTCACCGTGGGACCGTCCTCAACTGCTAGTACTCTTTTACCTCTAATCATTTCAGGTTTGTCAACAAATAAGGGCATTGCTGCGTCAATTACTATAGCATTCGGATTTATCCTCTCCAAATTCCTCCTAACCTTTTCAATGTTCTCCGGAGGAGCTGTTTCAACCTTATTTATAATAAGTACATCCGCCATTCTTGCATTCGTCTCTCCCGGATACGCGCCAACTTCGTGTCCAGCTCTATGAGGATCAGCCACAACGATTAAAAGATCCGGTTTATAAAACGGAAAATCGTTGTTTCCACCGTCCCAAATAATCAAATCAGCTTCCTTCTCAGCTTCCCTAAGAATCTTTTCGTAGTCTACACCAGCATAAACCACTACACCTCTATCAATAAGAGGTTCGTATTCTTCTCGTTCCTCTATTGTGCATTCATATCTGTCTAGATCTTCGTATGTAGCGAACCGTTGGCACGCCTGTTTTACTAAGTCTCCATAGGGCATCGGATGCCTTATAACAACGAATTTAATGCCCTTTTCCTTAAGTATGTCAACAACTCTTCGTGTAGTTGGACTCTTTCCAGAACCTGTTCTTACAGCACAAATAGCTATTACCGGAACCTTAGACTTCAGCATCGTAGCTTTAGGACCCATGAGCCTAAAATCAGCACCAGTAGCCAAAACTAAAGAAGCCTTATGCATAACTTCCTCATGTGGCAAATCACTATACGCCAATATCACTTGATCGACATCAAACTTCTTAACAAGCTCTGGTAGTTGTTCCTCAGGATATATTGGTATGCCATTTGGGTAGTTTGGACCAGCAAGCTCTGGTGGATATTTTCTTCCAGTTATGTTTGGAATTTGAGCCGCTGTAAAAGCAACTACTTCGTACGTGTCGTTGTTTCTAAAATATACATTAAAATTATGGAAGTCGCGGCCCGCTGCACCCATAATAATAACTTTTATTTTTCTCATTTTCCCTCCCTCGGCAGTTTTATGCCTTCTTAACTAACGTCTACAATTTGACGCCTTCCCTTTATTAAGTTGTTTTTACTATCTAATAACGGTTGATACTTTGCAATACTGCTTAATGTAAAGATTTAATTCACATTTGCAAATACTTTCCTTTTCATACTACAAAAAATTATAAATTCAAAAAATCCAAAAAATCGATAAAAGTATCAATTTTAATCTTTCAGAATATGCTAAAAGATACGGAAACGTAAATTGCTACATGTATTTTAAGTTTGGTACATATCTATGCTCCGTAACTCTATGTTCTACGTTTTCTACCTTTTTTGACAGGCTTTTCTTTGATCTTTTTACTGATACGTTCATAAATCTTTTTCATGTTTATTGCATCTCTGTCAAGCGTAGGTGACTCGCTTATAATTACTGGTTTCAAATCCCATTCAACAATTATTTCGGCTAAAGGCTCGAAAGGAGGCCCAAATTCCTTTTCAGATAGCAATCTATGTGTTTTCTCGCCTTTATCCGTAAATTCAACCTTAGTGAAATGGCAATGAAGATCCTTTAACACGTCTGAACCTAATCTTTTCTCGATTTCACTAAGTATTTTTTCGTATTCTTTTATACCCTTAATTAAGCCTTGTTCTCTCGCATGAATATGGGCCCAATCTATTGTAGGATATACCATCTCCACTTCTTCGCACATTGTTAAAATCTCATCCAAACTTCCCAATTGGGATGGCTTACCCGTCGTTTCTGGCGCCAAAAACACGCCTCTTATCCCCTCATTCTTAGCTAGTTCCACAACTTCCTTAAGAGCCTCTATACACATCTTCAAAGCTTCTTCAGGAGATTTTTCTCCATAATATCCTGGGTGAAAAACGACTTTCTTCGCACCCATCCACATAGCGGCTCTCATAGACTCTAAAAGTCTTTCCTTAGATTTCTTATATGTATCCTTCTTATCCGAAGCTAAATTGATGTAATATGGGCCATGGAGAGAAACATAAACATCATTTTCCTTAGCATTTTTTCCAAGCTCTTTTGCGGCATCTTCCTTAATACGAACTCCTCTTACAGCCTGATACTCGTAAGCGTCTAACCCCTCCTCTTTAACGTATATAGGCGCTTCGACAGTCGGCCCTTTGAAATCTAAAGGATTTCCAGCCGGGCCAAATCGCACACGATCAGCCATACTACTCACCTGAGTGTACATTTACTGAAATAAAACTGGTATGCAACACATTAATATTATATTTCTCTCCATTTAAAAATGATAGAAAGTTAAATAAGCTGATAATGTATGGAGTAAAACAACAGAAGGGCCCGTGGCCTAGCAGGATATGGCGGCGGCCTCCTATAATCTTAGAAATATTGGAGAGAGCCGCAGGTCCCGGGTTCGAATCCCGGCGGGCCCGCCAATAACCAATAAATGTTAAAAGGAAGATAATTAGCTTAAATTTTTCTAGCAGTTTAATCTAACTTATTGGTTCACCCATTCCTGGACTTGTTACCGTTTTTGTTTCTACTCCTAGTTTCACGACTTTTCTTAGCAGTTCTATAGCTTTCGTTTTTGACAGAAACTTATTATCATTACCGCAATAATAATCGTATACGCATAGGGGACATCCATCCCCTTTGCATTTGCAACTCGTTAATATTTTGAGTGCTATGTTAAGTGCTTTTTCAAGTCTTTCTATGAGAAGAAGGGTGAGGCCCGAACCACCAACTGCTCCGTCATATATGAAAATGGTTCCGTCAGGATACGATATGCCTCCCATTTCTGCTGAGTCAGCTCCAACAACTGTTTGTGCTGCTGATATTATCACGTGTTCTGCTGCATGTGCTGCTGACGCCGCATCCTCTAAGTCCCATTCAGGGTTCATGGGTAGTTGGAATGCTATGCCTCTGGTCTCAAACCTGTATTTTAAGGGGTCTTCAAGCATTGTTTCGCTCATTACATGTTTTGTTGCAAAGTCCCTTGTTTTATATCCGTAAACTACGTGTTCTATTATCATTTCTCCATAGGTTACTGGAATGCTGTAAACTTTCCTTTTTTTGGCTGGTGTGAATTCTACGGGTTCTGATCTCCATATAGGTTTTGTTTCTAACCTTAAATATTGGGGTATCTGAGTTACAGTTGCTTTTTTATAATCGAATTCAAGAACTTGGTAAAGGTTACCTCCATGCATATAAATTGCTCCTGGGAAAAGCTCTTTTATTGCCATAGGCATTTCTCTAAAACCTAAATACCTCCTCTTCACATCATATATGTGCACTATGTCCCCCGTTCCCCTTAAATTCACACTATACAAAGCCTTCCAACACTTCTCTGTTGGATATAGTCTTCTTGCCCGTTCCACTAGGTAACCTTGAGATATTAGTTCTCTAATCATTTCTTTTTCTTTTTCTCCCATTTTTTCTACTTCATCCAACCTTATGGGGCGATCACATGCCATACCAATCAAATGACTTCTTGTAACCACCGGATTTGTAGGGTCGATGTAAACGGGTTCAGGATCTTGTTTAAAGAATTCATCAGGATTTTCACTATAATATCTGCTGATAGGATCTTCGCCCAAAATAGTAAAGACATAAGCAGTTTGCCCTCTTCTACCAGCCCTTCCAACTCTTTGCAAGTATTTTGCGAACGTTGGAGGTATCTCAGTTAAAATTACGCAATCTAAATCTCCTATATCTATACCTAGTTCAAGCGTGGGCGTTGCAACAACAGCTTCCAATTCGCCTCGTTTAAATTCAG
>JAEOSG010000017.1 GCA_016840485.1 Candidatus Baldrarchaeota archaeon | reverse complement strand
GGTTCCTATGATTAGCATGGCTGTTATGTTTCCTATTATTCCTGAGAGGAAGGCTGTGAGGAGACAGAAAATAACAAAAAGCCTCCTAGGCCTATAACCACTAAACCTAATAGCCTTCAAAGCAACAAACTGAAAAAGACCACTCCTTCTCGAAACGTCAACCAAAATCATGACTCCGATAATGATCCCAAGTGTTCTGAGGTCAATGAATCCACCAACTTCTGTTACATCAAAAAGTCCTAGGAAGTTGCCAGCTATTACGCCTAGTGCAGCTCCAATTAGAGCGGCAATACTTTTGTGAACTACTTCCGTTATAATGAGCACGTACACCATTATTAGAAGTAGTACGTAGATAATCATTCCAATAAGTGAGGAACTAACCATTTATAAAATCACCTTTTCAGTTTCGGTGAAATAACTTAGTATTTTCAACAATGTTTAAACAATTTTGTTTCTATAGCATCCGAAATGTCCTTGTAAGAACAGTTCAATATTAATTCAATTCTAACAATTCAACACTAGATTGTTTTGCTAAATTTGGCTTAAGAACCTTATGGTGTATAGAGTTAATTGGGAAGTATACGTGTCTCTTATTTAACGTGTAATATTTCAGGATATTATGACTACAGCAAGTCCTAGCTAACTGCTGGAAATAAAATGTATTATTTATGTTTTTTTCTAGGTTTCTGAAGGTCTTTCATTCTTATACTTTTGCTTTGCTTTATCCATGTTTCACCGATAACGTCTTGGAATATTCTTACGTATTCAGGCTTATCTGTAACTAAAGCTATTATTTCCTCTTTTTCTGGTACTGGAGCAATGAGTATTTCTTTTCCGTCCCTTATAATTCCATAGCAATCTCTTTGAGACCTTAGTCTAAATCTGATGGTCTTTAATTTTAATAACTCCCTAATCTTTTCATTGTCTTCAGGTATTTTTGCATCTGTAATTATGTAAACTCTCTTTGGTGGTCCTAGCTTTTTGATATTATCACTAAACATTAAAACATCATCTAAACTCGGAAGTACGAGTGTTAAACTCTTCTCAGTGCGGTTTATTGCATTCTTAATATATGTGAGGACTGCACCCTTACCCGTTAAATACCAAATTCTCTCAACTTCTAACGGTTTAATTTTCTTTATTTCTTCCCAAATATAAGTTAAGGCATCCCTCGTTTCTGCTGTTTTTTCTACTATTCCTTTCAAGAGTTTCTCAAGCTTCAGTCTGCTAAGAAGAGTTTTAAGTTCACCGGGTATTTCTGCTAAATCCCTTCCTATTTTTTCACGCAAATTAGCGGTCCCTGAAACATATTTACTGATATATGACGATAATGATTGCAGTATGTTATCTGAAACGCTATTAATAAAGTTATTTGCCAATAATGAAACACTTGAAGTTAATATCGACCTGTTCTTTTCCAATTTTTCGAATAAATCGTATCTATTCTGATTTATTTCTACTAAAGTCTTCTCTAGTTCGTTTTCGATGTTTGTGTACATCTCAGCTTGCTTATCTTTTCCATTTTCTATGATTTTTTCTAGTGATGTTTTGAAGTCACTAATGTAAGTCCTAAATTTCTGCAGTTGGTTGTTAGAAATAGTGGATATAGAGGTTTTCAACATGTTAATTGAATCGCTAAGTGTTTTAGAAGATGTATCCAATATTTCTGTAATCTTTTTCTTAGTTTCCATGAGTTTGTTATTTAACTTCTCGTTGCTGCTTTGTACCTGAGATAGAATGTCTTTCTGATTCGTTATCCAAGTTTCTTTAAATTCGGTAAGATGTTCTAACATTACACTTGAAATTTTCTCTTCTGCTTCATCCGTGGTTTTTGTTAATGTATTCATAAGGTTACTAATAGTTTCCTGTGTTTCTTTAACTAGATTTAAGGTGCGATTTTCTGTTTTCTGTAAGGTGCTTTCTAAGGTTCTTCTAGTATCTTCAACGATATTATTTGTAACGTTTCTGAGTTTTTCGATTTGATTAAAAACGTCTTCCACCTTTTGTATATGAGAAGAAACAGTTTCCTCAATTGTTTGCTTTCCTTCTTCGACAAAGCTCTGTATGTTTTCTGCCGATAACACTTTTGCTGTTTTTGCTTCTGTTTCTAAGATGTAAGAATTAAGTTTTCCAGTAAGATCTTTTACTTCGTTTTCTCTGTTTTCTAATAGTTGTTGTAGTTTTTTCTGAAGACTAGATCTTACTCTTTCATTTTTAATTTTGTATTCCTCTACAATCTGTGAAATGGTTCTCTTAACGGTTTCCTCTAGTTTCTTTGCTTCCTGTGTGGCAGAGTTCTGCCAACTGGTCAAAGCGCCGCTAACATCTTCTTTCACCACGCTAAAAATTTGATTTAAATTACTTAAATTAGCTTCAAGATTCGTTGCTACGTTGTTTCCAGCAGTTTCTAGACCTTTTGAAAACTCTTGGAAGCAGTTATGTATAACAGCTAAAGTTGACTGTTCAACTTGAGAAGAAATACTTTTAAGCAATTGTTCATATTCAGCTATTTTTTCCTCAGATATTGTTTTTATGTTACTAATCGATTCGATAACCCTATTGGCTTCTGCGTCAATCGCCTCACTAAAATGTTTTTCTGTTGAGGTAAGCTTCTTCTCCAATGTTTCAATAATCATCCTTATATCATTAAGAGCTGTCGAAACGGTTTCTTTCACAGTTTTCTTGGCCATGTCTGTGTGTTCCTTAAGTTTTAAGAGACTTGATGAAACCATGTTTTCTATCTCTTGTTTTAACATGTTTATTTCTTCTATAAATTTCTCCACACGAGTCTCTAGTTCCTTTTGATATTCTTCTTTCAATTTCGATATTTCGCCCTCAATAGTTTCCTTAATAGTTTTAATAGATTCTGCAGCGTTGCTAAGCAGATTTTGCATAGTTAACTGATAATTTTCTAATGTTGAGGTAAGCTTGGACCAAATCTTTTCTTCTACAGTACTTTGCGCTTCTTTAAGGGCTGCTATACCAGTATTAATGACATCAGCTGCGCTTTTCTCTAAGACTTTCAAAACTTCTTCATAATCGGCAAGATTTTCCAATAATAACTGATTAGTTTCATCTCGAACAGTAGAAAACTCTTCTTTAATTCTTTCTAAATCTCTTTGTAAATAGTTGCCAACATTTACACTTACATCTTTTAGCAGTTCTGATATAGTGTTTTCTAGAGAAGACATTTTGCTGATAATTTCATTGCTAGCTTTATCTAGAGACTCTATAACAATATTTTTTGAAGAAGATATCAGATCTTTATTCTTCTCTAACAGATCATTTAAATAGATTTCTTCTTCTTTCAGCCATGTATTCAAGTTGTTTTCGATACTATTTCTTATCTCAGAAACTGAATTGCTGAAAAACAGGGATAAATCGGAGAGTGATTTGCTAAGCAAATCACTTAAATCTGATATCTTTTCTTTCTGAAGACTAATGTTTTCACCTAAAATTTCCATAGCTTTGCTTTGAATATTTGAGGTAGAAGTTTCAATTAACGTTAAACCGTTTTTATAGGATGCAGCAATGTTCTCAGAGAGTTCTCCACTAGTTCTTTCTAATTCGCTGACTATTCCCGCAATCGTATTTAAAAATTCACTTGAAATATTATCAATGTTCGATTCGATGTCACTTGTTATATTGTCTAATGTGTCTATTGACTCGGATTTCCACTTAGCAAAGTTTTTTTCAAAAAGTTCTTCTTCCTGTAAAAGTAATGTAGATGCTTGATCCTTCCATTCATAAAAAGCTGAAATTAAATTCCTAGAACCTTCGCTTATCAAGTTCCTAACTTTCCCTCTAATTGTATTAAGTAGTTCTTCTTCCTCGCTACGAAGACTTTCAAAAAACTTAGAACTACTGGCATTAAGATCTCTAAGATTTTTCTCCAACTCTCCTAGACTTTTATTGCCTAAGTTTTCAATGTCCTTTCTGATAACTGATACCTCGCTTTTTAATGCCTCAATATCTTCCTCCAACGATTTAAATATTTTCTCGCTTATTTTTTCAACTGCTTTATCGGTTTTTGCAAGGTATTTCCTAAATTCTCCTTTACTTGCGGTAATTTTTTCTTTAATTACGGTTTCAAATTCACTTAAATACTCGGTAAAGGCTTTATAAGGCGGTGTAGTAATGTATCTTTCCACGATTCCAGGCAACTGCACAATAAGTCCCTTTTCTCTTAAATTTTCTAAGATGGTGCAAACTTTCTCGTAAGGCATCTCTACATATAAGGCTATTTCTCCTGCAGTTATAGGGCCGTTCTTCAAAATTATTCTGTATACTTCTATTTCTTCTTCTTTTAAAGATAAATATCGAGTAATAAAGGTCTTAAATCCCACTTCTCTCACTACTTACCCCCACCTAGTTTTTATTTGCCAATCTTTCCTAAACGTTTAGATATGTCATTTCTAAACTCTTTTAAAACTTTAAAAAAATCTGCAATCTTTTTTGGCGTTAAATGTCTTAATTCCTCGATATCGCTCATTTCTAGGTCAAGAACTATGTGTACTCTACTTGGAGAAACATGCAAATGTATATGGCTAAAGAAGGGCTCTATTTTATCTCTATGCTTTTCAAAGATGCTGTTTATTAAGTCACTTAACGATTCGAAATTTTCTTCTTCAATTTCCACCGGAAAGTGGACATCAAGACTTAAAATCCCGCCAATCTCTCTTTCTAATTCTACATCCATATCTGCTTCTGAACTAAAAAGTTCTATAAATGCTTCAAGTTCGCTTACCGAAGTTATCGGAGTATTATACGGATTAAAACGAACAAGTTTCCTACTTATATCAACATAAAAGTTCAAACCATCAATAACAAAGTAGATTTTATCATTCTTGTTTAAAGCTATAATTCTTCTATTTTTAACTATAGTTTCCTTACTTAGTGCTTTAACAAGATCTTTAGTGTTACGTGACATAATAAGATCAAATATCTTCTTGTAATTTTTAAAAACGGATTTTAAAAAATCTTCTAAAGGCGCACTAGCATCTCTTAACGTTTTAGTCCCTTTAAAGACCATTCGGATTTCTTTTAAAAATTGAGAGTAACAAAACTCAGGCAAATCTCCCTTTTTCACACCCATTTCAATCAACATAGACAGAAAAGATCTATTACGGCCACATTTCGGCATCAAAATACAATGCATCCTATTTGCTTGACACTCCTTACATACTTTCTCCAT
Organism: Candidatus Baldrarchaeota archaeon; assembly: GCA_016840485.1. Lineage (GTDB taxonomy): Archaea > Asgardarchaeota > Baldrarchaeia > Baldrarchaeales > DXJG01 > DXJG01. The sequence goes on along the minus strand of JAEOSG010000017.1, from coordinate 25,322 downwards.
AATCTCTAAAAATTCTTTGGAAATAAGATCTAAATCCTCACGACTCAACCCTTTTTCTAAAAGCTCCACAAGTTTGTCCTTATATCTCTGGTACACATCGATCCACTCACATTACCTTGTCGGCATTAATTGCAACTGGCAAATTTATTAAATTTTAACATCGAAATATTCAAACTTACGATAAATATAAAAGCTTTCTTTGATAGAGGCAAGATGTGCAAGAATGCACGAATATCCTTGTCATTTGAAATTTACAAGGTGTATAAGCCTTGATAACAGATCCATTAGAAATCGAGCGGATAGCAAAAAACATCGACATTTCCCTTGAACAACTGGCTGCCATGATAGACCATACAAAACTAAAACCATATGAGGTACGAGACTCAATAAGAAAGCTTTGTGAAGAAGCAAAGAAGTATGGCTTTGCCGCAGTATATGTACATCCAATATGGGTCCCATTTGCAAAACAGCAGTTAAAAGATACTAACGTGAAAGTGGGCACAGTTATTGGTTTTCCATTAGGATCAACATTGCCGAAAATAAAAGAATTTGAAGCAAAAACAGTATTGGAAGAGGGAGCAGATGAACTAGATATGGTCATAAATATTGGAGCTCTTAGAGAGGGGAACTATCAATTGGTGGAAGAAGATATCAGGAGAGTCGTAGAAGTTGCGAAAGAACATGGTGCAACGGTTAAAGTGATTTTAGAAGTGGGCTATTTAACGGATGAACAAGTGATTAAAGCATGTAAGATAGCTAAGAAAGTTGGCGCCAACTTCGTTAAAACTGCTACTGGCCTTGGCCCTATGGGGGCAACAATTCATCACGTAAAAATTATGAGAGAAACTGTAGGCGATGAACTGGGTGTAAAAGCGGCGGGAGGAATAAGAAACTTTAAAGATGCTTTAAGAATGATTGCTGCGGGAGCAAACCGCATAGGAACTAGTACAGGAGTAGACATTATTGAAAGCTATAGAGAAGCTAAGCAACACGGCATAAATTTTGAAATTGAAAAAATACCTTGTAAACTATGCCCGGTAACAAAAATGTCACCAGAAGCTGTGCCGAAAGAGGTCTACACTTATTATAAGAGTAAATGCCTGGGGTGCAAATATCAAGATATTTACAATAAATTTTATCATGGTAAATAGAAAATTAAATCCTAACCAGATCGAATACCGAATAATACAAGGCCTTTATATCTCTGTTTTTGATATTTGATAGATTTTTATATTAAGCCTAGGAACTAGAGCTAATATTACAGCATGTTCGGTTAATTTAGTTCTATCCATAACGTTTTTAGTTAAAAATCCTATTAGTCCTTCCTTTCTTTTGCTTTTTTCTACGCCAAATATTTTGTCGGTAGCTTCTCCAACTTCCTCACCAAAGTTGAAAACTCTCTCAATTACACTACCTGGAGCTTCAAATATTCCTCCCGCGCCCAGCGTAATTCCTCCATCTCTATCAACTATTGCACACCATTGACGAAGACCATACTTTCCATTAAGCATAGGAATTTTTACTAGCCCTGACTCTATACCAACGCCAAAATCGCAGTCAGAATTTTTTAGAACCAACTTAGCGCGATTAATGGCACCCCTTACAATTTCGTGATCCCCAAAAGGTTGTCTAGAAACTCCGCTTTCCACAGGTATCATTAAGACTTGAACATCTGGATAAAATATAGAAAATACGTTTTTAACAGCCTTGAGTTTCACCGGATTACTTGTACCAACCCCTACCTTCATAAAATCACCCATGACAGCCTATAAATGAAACATCACGAGCAAATTAATGCTTGTAATTCATTAAATTAATTCATTATTGGCTAGGTTTTCCTTTGATTTCATTAAGTTTCTACACGGATAGCGTTTGAATTTTTTGTTCGTTTTCTACCTGCACCAATTTTAGCATAGCAACATTTTTCACTTCTAAACACAGGTTTTCCGTGAGGACATACTTCTGGATGATTTAAAAAGCTGCAAATTTTATCTGCAAGCTTTTCTGATAAAAGAAAATCAAATGATGATGCCTCATTACATGCCTCATCCATATTGTAACCAAACATTTTAATTAAAAAAATTTCCAGCAGACGATGTTTCCTTAAAACCGTTTTTGCTATATTTCTGCCTTTCTCGGTGAGTTTTACACCTCTGTAAGGGATATATTCAACGTACTCCTTTTCAGATAGTTTTCTTAACATCTCCGTGACCGTTGAAGGATGAAGAGAAAATTTTCTAGCAATCTCCAACGTTTTAACTACACTTTTCCCCTCTGTTTCAAAATCCAATAAAACTTTAAGATAATCGTAAATTCTTTTCCCTTTCACCCTATCCATTACGTTCACCTTTAGTGAATTTTAGTGGCTTTATTTACGAGAGACTATTAAGGCAATGAAATATGAAGCTGTAACAATTAAACCAGCAATAGCACTTGGTGCAACATTAACATATAGCGCAGCGACAATTAAACCGATAATACCGCCGAAAAGAGCTATAATAAACGACCATATCATGACTGAGGTTGTATTCTTGGAAAATTGGTTTGCAGCAGCTGCAGGAGCAACAATCATAGCATAAACCAATATAGCACCTACACCCTTTAAAACAACAACCACGGATAATGCAATCAATAAAAGCATGACGTAGTGATAGAGTTCTGCATGAACGCCATACGCAGTGGCTCCTTCCATGTCAAATGAAACGAATACAAATTCCTTATAGAATAGTAAAGTCGTAAAAATGACAACCAACGTCGTAACTGTAAGAAGAAGTAAGTCTTTTTCAGTTAACAATAAGATATCTCCTATAATAAGTCCCCAAGCTCTTACAGCATACTCCTTGATCATTGAAATAAGTAATATTGCAATGCTCATTGTTAATGCAAAGGAAACGCCAATTGCAACTTCCATTTTTTCACTTTCGCCTTTACGGCCCACGTAACCAGCTACTAAAGCTGTAATTACCGCGAAAATAGCTGCGCCAAGAACTTCGGGGAAACCTGGAATAATACCATACATGTCTAAAAGGATAGCTAATGCTGCTCCAGCTAAAGCTGCATGGGCAACACCAGCTACTAAAAAGGTTAATCCTCTATAGACAGTAAAACTTCCAGCGGTTGAGGCCACAAAAGCAATTAACACTACAGCTATGATCGCTCTTATCATGAAAGGCGATAATAAAATATCTAATATGTTAGGCATGGGTATCACCTGAAAGAACGTAACATATTCCTTCATGAGCTATAATCTTAACGGCAGCCCCGTAAGCTTTCAACAGAACTTCATCTTTTATCACATCATTCGGTTTACCGTAGGCTATAAGCTTTTTGTTAAGAATCATTATTTTATCTGAACATTCAATAACCGGATTAACATCGTGAGTCACTAAAACAACTGTTATGTTTTCCCGCATACGAAGGTTAAAAAGTATGTTCAAAATCTCTCTTTGCGTAGGTATATCTACCGCTGAGAAGGGTTCATCAAGTAGTAGCATTTTAGGTTCGACGGCCAAAGCTCTGGCAATTAAAACTCTTTGTTGCTGACCACCGGAAAGGTTAGAAAATTTTTTATCCCAAAAATCTATCATGCCCACTAATTCTAAAGCTTCTTTAACCTTTTTCATATCGTGCTTAGATGGGACAGTAAGTGGGCCGTAACGTGCAAGTCTTCCCATAAGAACAATATCTGAAACCCTAATCGGAACGTTTGTTGAAATTCTTTCCCTCTGTGGTACATAACCTATCATATGTCTAGCTTTAGTAGCATTCTCCAATACATTTATTCCAAAAACCTTTATACTGCCCTTCTCGGGTTTAATAAGTCCAAGAATGCTTTTCAGTAAAGTTGTTTTCCCCGAACCATTTGGACCTATAATTGTAAGAAAAGATGGATGTTCAAGCTTAAAACTAACGTCCTCTAATGCTATTTCCTCACCATATTTTACCGTTAAATTTTCAACCTCTACAGCGTAACCATTATCCACATAGATCACCTCGCAAAATACAAAGTAAAACTAAAACCTTTTATTTCCATTTCCACTTTTCTCCTAGCTCTATAAATCACAAAAGCTTCAATAATCGCAATAACAACCGAGACTATTACAACAAAATATAACCAAAGCAAGATATTACTAGTAAGGCTACCTCTATACTCATTCACAGAATCTATTGTACCTTTCATCACTCCAGCATTATACATCATTAACTCAAAGTAATTCATATCTTTAACACCAAAAACTCTAACATAAACGACAGGTATGCCAGTGTCCCTTGAAACTTGTTCTGAAATTTCACCAGCCTTAGCATCTCTCAAAATTTCCGGACAAATAAGCATAGAAATTTCGCCAGCCTTAATCGCAGCCTCTAACTCAGCGAGCTCAGTGGCATTCATAAACCTACCAGGACCCTTTAAGAGAACTGAAGCAATTTTCATTTTAAAAGCATCAACCACGTAAGCAGCACCGGGAACAGCGATAGCAACGCTCAAACCTTTCAAACCATATTGCTCTGAAATGTCCTCCAGGAAATCAATTAGATTAGCAGTTTTTTCTTCAAAACGTTGGAGATTGTAATCATAAACATCCTTACCGTCGGGATCCAATTCTACAAGTTTATCATGCACAGCTTTTGCAATAGCCAAAGCGTTTTCAGGTTTCATCCAGTAGCCATGGAAATTTCTTCTAAACCCTGGAATATCAAGCAAAGTTACATTATAACGTGCGTAGTCAACTAAATCGAGATAAGGCTTGTCAGGAGCATTTTCTAAAATGTTTTCTTCTAATGAAAAATTTTTAACACTAGCAAAGACAAGTAAGTCAGCTTTCAAAGCTTTTTGAATATCTTCAACAGTTAAAGCATAATTATGAGGATCAACACCCTCAGGCAAAATGGAATAAACATTAACCCTACTACCTCCGATACCCTTTACTATTTCACCTATAACACTCATTGACGTTACCACGTTCAGATCATTATCAAATGCCTGAACAAAGTTAAATGGATAAATTAGTTGAGGAATAACGATTAACATCGCTGTTAAAATGACGCTTAACTTCAAAGAGTTCCCCCACCAAAATTTTGGTAGTACCAAAATTTTAAGAAAATCTTCCTTTTATAAACATAACTACCTAAAACATCTGTAGCAATTTACAGTTTTAGAAAATCTCAACAAATGTTCTAAATGACATTTTAGATATCAATCTTAAATGTAAGTTCTATTTTTATCGCTCATGATACATTTAAAGAGGATTAAGTTGGCTTCATCTTCACAAACTTTATTTACTTTATTTAAGATAGGTTTTAAATGTGAGGGTGAGGGGCGTTATGTCGCTCAAAAAGGTTGAGAAACATGAAATACAAGGAAGAAAACTTGAAGAAGAAGGTAAGTTTAAAAAAGCAATAGAGAAGTATCAAAAAGCCATAGAAATTATTGACAAAAATGTAGCTCTTTACCCTGAGGAAAGAATAAGAAAAGCAATACTATATGCTAGAATGGGTTACTGCTACAAAAACTTAAATCTCATATCAAATATGGTTTCGGCATTTCAGATAGCTGCAAAAGAAGCTGAAGAATGCGCAACAGATAACCCAACCCTACTTGAAAGAGCAATAACTTATCACGTCCTCGCTAATTCGCCAAAGGACACTATAAACCAGTTACTGGAAAGAGTTCTTGAAATGTATAGAAACGAGGATAATATCGAAAAGACGATCGATATCTTGCTGAGACTTGAAAGAATTCCAGATGCCGTTTCATTACTAATAGATGCAGAGAAATCGTGTGAAGAGTCTGGAGATTATAGAGGGGCAGCTAAATATTTGGATATGATTGCTAGATGCTACATTTTCATGGAAGATTATGTTAGTGCAGCGGAAGCATATGAAAAGACGTATGAACTTATTACAAGGGCAGGCGAAAAGAACTATGAAATGTTGGAACGGATATACAAAACTGCCAGCAAATGTTATATTTACGCTGGTATGGAGGAAAAAGCTAAATTTATTCTTCTTAACTCTGTGATGCTTTACAAAGAAGAGATGGAAGATTGGTTAGCAAAAAACAGAATAGTTTCTGCTGCAAAGGCCCTCATGAATGTAGCCAAAACTTACATGAAATTAAATGAAGAAGAAAAATTTGACGAGACCTGGCAGAAGGCTATAAATCTTCATATTCAGGCATTAAATGAAGAGAATGATCTATACAAAAAGGCTTTTCTAGCATTCACAATAGCAAAGCATTATGAAAACAAGGGAAAGACGGATGAATCACTTAACTACTATGGAATGGGATTTGAATACTATTTTAAAGCAATTAAGAAAGTAAAAATCGAAGAAATAGAGATGGAAGAGTTAAAGACAATTACTGAACACTTGAGTAAATTGGAAGAGAAGAAAAAGAAAAAATACCGAAAGAAAATTGAATCTCTTCTTTCTCAAAAATGGAAAAAATTGCAAAAAACTAAAATTATTGACAGCAAACTTGCTTCTGATATTTGTATATTAGCGGACTGTTTAGAGCTGTTAGGAAAACAAAAGGATGCAAGGAATCTTTATATTTTCGGGGCTAGAATTTATGAAAGACTGGTATCTGACTACGATGTAAGTCATTTGTGTGATGATGCAAATTTGATGTCGATCGATGCTTTATTAGCTCGACATATAATACGAGCTATCACAAGCTATCTCTCAAGCAAATATTATACTGGAGAACTGCTCGGCAAATTAGGGAGACTCTTATCTCTTTCAGAAAATCTTCCTCTTCACATGAGAGACGTAAAATTCTTAGATCTATTAAGACGCATAATTGTAGCCATTAGACTAGGAGACAAAGAGCAGATCAAAAATGTAAAAGTACTCTTGGAGGGGCCTCTCGAAAACCTATTGGAAACGTCAAAAATAGAAATGAACAGGCTAAATACATTGCTTGACTTTTTAACTACAACTATCCGTTAACATGCTCGTTAACTCGGACTAGTATAATATTTCATTTTATTTGAAACGACCCAGAGAGTTAAAATTATAAAATTAAGACCATATTACCTAAAACTGTCGTAAATTATTAATAATGACATTAAAATGGTAATTTGCGTTTTATGAATCAGATTTTTTCTGTAGTATTGTTCTCAGTCTTTTCAAAGCTTTAATGCGTTCTTTCTCCCCTATTTTGGCCATTTTCAAAGCTTCCTCTAGAATTTGAGCGTTTTTCTCCATTCTCTTTAAATTCACCGGATATGGAACTCCATCTTTTCCGCCGTGAGCAAAAGAAAACTTAACAGGATCTCTCCAACTTGGAGGAGCGCCCCAAATAATTTCAGAAATCAAAGCTAAAGCTCTAATTGCGCCTGGACCCATACCTTTAATCAAGAGCAGTTCTTCGTAATTACGAGGTTGTAGTTCGTAAGCTCTTTTAACAGCTTTCCAATCTATTCTTCTAGGCATAACAAGAATAGGAACATCCAGCGATCTACGTGTTCTTCCTATGTCAAAAAGCGTTTTTTGCTTAGGGTCTCTAACAACATCGAGAAACAGCTTTTGAAGCTTTTTAGGACTATCTTTGACCAGATCTAAAGAAATTTTCCTACATTCCTCACTTTTCTTAGCAGTCATATCTAAAACTTTACTTCGTACAACATCACTAACTATAGCGGTATGAGGCTCATTAACAAAACTGTTAAGACCTAGTGAAAGCCAATGATATCTCCTAGCTTCCTTACTTAAAGGACACATACCTTGCTGAATAACAGTCCACTCTCCACTTTCACTTATAACCATAGTATGATGATAAAGTTGAAACCCATCTTGTAAAGCAGCATTATCAACCTTGGCAACCAACCTACTAGCCCTTTGCAACTCTCTAACTTTATCTTCACCAAAACCGAAAACCTCACCAAGAGCCGCAATTTCTTCAGGAGCTTTCCTACTAGTGATGCCTTTACCACCAACAACAGCAATACCGTCTTTCTCCGGATCAAAAACGGTTTTTAAAACCCCCATAGTAACAGTAGTGGTCCCACTACTATGCCAGTCGTAACCTAAAACACATGCGAGACTTTGAAACCAAAAAGTGTCAGAAAGACGTTTAAGAACTTCTAAGGGACCATATTCATCAATGATTATATCAAAAATAGCACGAGCTAACTTAGTCATCCTGGTGATCAACCAATGGGGTGCACGACCTGGATGAAGAGGCAAAATGGAAATCCCAGTTCTTTTCACAACAGTCCACCAGAGCCAGGGAATATACTTAAACGTTCAATAAATAATACAGTACTTCAACTTCTCTATTACTACCACTCTATATAGTCTTGTTAATTTTTCGATTTAAAACTAGAGGGATAGCTGTGAGGAAAGAAATATATTTTGTTAGTCTTCTTCGCCAAGTAGATTGTAAAGAGCTACAACAATTGATCCCAAAATACTAGCTATAACTGAGTATATTTTTCCAATCTTTAGGACAACCATAGTGAGATATATTATTACAGCGGCTGCAAGAGCAACAACGCCCACCAAAAAGTAAAACTCCATTTTCTTTTCCATTTTGCAACCCTCCGAGAAGAAATTACTCCCTTCTTCATCATAGGTTATTGTTAATAATTTATCAGTTTGTGCAAATTATCAACTAATATAACTTGGGAACTTAGGTGTTTTAATATTTTACACTCGCATCGATTAGCTTTCGGCGGTCTTTTTTGGTTCTTCAACGAATAAAATGAACGTTGCAAGAGTCACGAACCCGATAAATGCGCTTATCCAAAAAGATATGGAAACTCCAGGCAACACTAGTCCGAAGAGATGAATATTCCATCCAAAAGATATTTCATAAATTTTTGATCCAAGTAATGGACCTATAACTGCGCCAAAATTGAAAAATGACTGTACAACACCGAAGACTTTTCCTCTAATCTGTTTCGGTGCTAAATCTGCTTGTAAAGCCCTCATGGCAGGGGATGAAGCATTAAATGCAGCACTTCTAATGGAACTAATAATTATAAGGTCGCTAACTTTCTTAGAGAAGGGCAGTAGCAAAGTAGATGTTCTAGAAATTAGCTGACCAGTAATTACAACAGGTTTTCTACCCTTTTTATCCGAAATAAATCCAGCGGGATAATTAACAAGAAAACCGACAAAACCTGAAATTGTACTAATAATTCCTTGAGCAGCAGGATCAGTAGTAACATATTGCATAATGAAAAGAGTCATTATCGGAAAAACAAGCCCCATTGCAATACCATTAGCAAATCCCATAAAATAAATAGTATATAAAGATCTCTTAATCTCCCTAGGAATCTTAAGAACTTCATCCGCATATTTCGATTCTGCTCTCTCAATCTTGGATTTTCTTCTTGTTGTTATTATTTCCTGTGTAGCAAAAGCTGCAATTGACGTAATTCCAGCCAGTACTGTTAAAAGATAAAAAGGAAATATAAAGCATTCAGGAACGCCTAAATTAAAAACATAGACACCCAATTTATATAGATAAGCTCCTATGGAGGGGCCAATAATAAAACCTAAATTTGAGAGGGTCATGTACCATCCCATGTATTTTCCTCGCTCCTTAAGTCTTACAGTATCTACTAGGAGGGCTTCTGCAACAGGCCAAACCATGGCGGAGGCAACACCTTGAACAGCTCTAGTTAAAACGAGGTGCACCCAATTTTGCGCGAGAGTATAAATATATGAGAGAAAGGTGTAAAGTATTAAGCCAGCAATTATAAGGGGTCTTCTACCAATTTTATCGCTTAGTTTTCCAAAATATGTGGCTAAAAAAGCTCTTGTAAGCATGAAAGAGGAGGTCATTAAGCCGAATTGAAAAGCATACATTTCAGCACCTTGAATACTCTCTAGCTTTTCCGGGATCTCAGTTATGACGCCTTCTAAACTAAGGAGTAGAAATGGCATTATGGGCATTATTGCCCCAAAACCCAAATTAACAACGAAAGCTATCAAACTAAGAATGATAATATTCCTTTTCATGTAATCACCTAAGCGGAATATTGGAGAATTAAATAACTTTCATGAATTTATAAACTTAATCAAAGGCGGAAGGTCTTTTAACGCAAAACGTACACGCGGATAATTGAAGTTCTGTTGCATGTTTTATAACTACGAAGTCGGCAGGATGTATAGTGGTATGAACAAAAAAATAAATATTGAGTTGCGAAAATCAAGTTTTTCTGCGTGTTTTTATGCGAATAACATTTTGAGATGGTAAAATATTATGTAGTGTAAATAAGGTCGACAACAACTTTTATATATAAATACCTACACAAGTTGTGGTACCTATTATAAAAACTGGCGATATGTGGAGAGCTGTCAAGAATGAGAAAATACGTATCTGCGCTATTTATTGTGTTATTCCTAATATCAATGATTGGTGCAGCATATACTGCAACAATCACTACACAAACATCAGTAAATCTGAAACCTGAAGAAGAGGAGGAACGACAGCAAGTTGATAACATGACACTAATCGTATACCCTGACCAAACAATCGAACTCCAGATGTTTCACGAGGAAACACCAGCACCAGATAACGCAACAGTAGACATGCTTTTCGAACTACTTAAGGAAAATGAAACATACAGTGGATCAGCGGAAGCAACAATAATCCCGCCCGAAGAAGAACTTGAACCGTTTGCTAACGTAACAAGTAGCATAAGTGTAAATGGAACATACGTGGATAATAAACTCGTAAGTGAAGGAGCAGTACATTTCCTCGGAGGTGTACCTATTGCTGCAATATACTTCTGGCTTAATGTAAGCGAAACTGAAAAAGCGTTCAGAGTTAGACTAGAAGATACACTTTTACCCTTAATTATAAATGAAACAACTGGTGCTCCACAGCAATTCCCATATGAAAAGTTTGTAATGCCGCCAAATGTATTTTTAGAGCTCATAGGGAACTTAACAGACATGTTAAACATGATTGAAAACTGCACAGTTAATATTGTGGAAAATTCCATTACAGACGGTGAGGTTTTTGTCTGTGTTAATGTAACAACTGAGGCGGACTTTGTTCTAGGTGAATTTAGCGGGCTTACAAACGTAACTGCTTTCTTTAATGCCAGCAATGTCATGCAAAACATAACAATAAGTGGACTATGGGAAGGCCAAGGTAATGCAAAACTTCAGTTCGAAGTTTTTGCTAAATTCGATAATGGAGCGCCTTCAGAAGTTACGTTAAGTATTTTGCTTACCGATTCTGCAGATAAGTGGACCTTTACAGCTGACGGAGAGTTTACCTTTACCAACGCCGAATTCTTTGCACTCACATTCCTAGATTTATCGCTGATCTTTGAAGGCAATGCAACGGAGGCATTCACCGACTTAAGCGAACTGTTAATGAAATTTATCCCTCCAGAAGAGGAACCGCCATTTGAAGACATTATAGAATTCGAGAGCGAGCTTTTTGAAGCACTGAGCGCAATAGAGATCAGAGAATTCTCCTTCCAAATCAGCTATGCTAATGGACAATTTAGTGCAGAATGCGACTTCGAAATCGGTGGAAATGTAGATGACGCGCTTGCTGAAGCAAAAGACATATGGCTTAACTTCATCGCGGAAATGGATCCAAACGTTACCGATGAGATATGGTATCAATTCCTAGACAAGACAGATATTAAACCCGAACACATACGACTTGAAATGCATCAATCAACATCGACTGGTCTAACTGGAGAAATTATTATAAGTAGAATAGAAACTGAAGCAATAGGTAATGCAACATTCTTCAGATTCCCACTATTCTTCGAAGCTCTAAACGATACAGAATATGCAGGAACCGCAACACTTAAAATAGTCGGTGGAGAAAATGAAACGCATCAAGTGTACCTACATATACCAGAAGACGTACCAGAACCCATGGAGCAAACAGATCGGTATGCAATATGGAACATGACAGCAGAAGATTTCGTCATGGAAAAATTTGGAAACATATTATTTGAATCTCGACAAGTAGTCTTTCCAATCGTAGTTGCAGGTCAGGAAACTGAAATTGAGGTAGTAGCGAATGTTTCAGGAGTCACAGTGACCAATGTAAGTTATGAAACAGGTTATACTATGCTGGGAACAACTAAAGGACTAAAATTCGTGGTTAGCGGGCCCTCTGGAACAATAGCTACCGTAAACATAACAATTTCAAAGGACGTTGTGCCACCAGGTGCTCAACTCACGGTTTACATTAATGGAGAACCAGTTCCCGATGCAGAAATATTTGAAACAGAAACGGAATACATAATAATGGTCACAGTACACTTCAGCGAGGTTATAATATACGTAGAATTTACAACACCAGTAGAGAGATATCTCTTCGCAATAATCGGTGGAGTCATTGTTCTACTGCTCATAATAGTTGCTGCATCAACACTACTCAGAAAGAAAAAATAAAAATTTTATTTTTTCTTTTTTATTTTGAATATTGACATGAACTATTTAGATAAAGTTAAGCTGTATTGTTAACAGTGGAGTTGAGTTGCGAGATGCATATTTTTACGATGTGCATCAAAAATATTTTTAGAAAAAAGGTTAGAACATTTCTTTGCATAACAGGCTTTTCTCTTTGCATAATGCTTATTATTTCAATTAGTTCAACAGTAAATTTTGCTATGTACTTTATTGAAAGTTCAAACTTGTTCTATAAAGGGAAGATTGTAGTTGTTTCAAAAAACAGTTACTTTATTCAAATAGCTCCAGTAGGAAGTGCACTACTGGAGGAAGTAGGTGAACAAATAGAAGAGGTTGAAGGGGTAAAAACGGTTGTACCTGCAATATTTGTTTATAGTATATCTCCTGAAAAAAGATTTTTACCCACAAATATAACGGTTGGAATCCCCTGTGGCAAATGGAGCGTTTTAACTGGTCCATTAGAGCCTGATAAAGGTGGAAGATGGCCAGAAAACAATTCCAAGGAAGTTGTGATTGGAAGATACTTGGCGGATTGGAATAATTTAACTGTAGGCTCAAAAATAGTTATACGCGGAGTAAACTTCACGGTTGTCGGCATATTAAGCCCTGGTCTTTCTTCTATTTTAAGTTACATGATTATTATGCCTCTAGAAGTTGCTCAAGAAGTATATGGCTACTATGGAATCGTTCATATGTTTATAGTAGAGCCGATGGAGGGGTTATCCGAGGAGGAATTGGCGGAAAGAATTGAAGAGGAAATTCTAAATGTTGATGCTTTGACAACAGAAGAGAGAAATCAGCTTATAGAACCTTTATTAAACGATTTTAGAAGATGGAGCACTGCCATAGAAATATTTTCCTTTATTATAGGAAGCTTTTTCATAATTGTACTCTCACTCATCAATGTTTATGAGAGAAGACGAGAAATAGCAATAATAGATTGCATCGGAGCATCAAAACATCAACTAATACTCATAATAATTCTCGAAGTAGTTTTTCTCTGCCTAATCGGAGGAGCAATAGGCACAGTACTAGGTCTTCTATCAAGTTTCATAATGTTGCGATGGCTCGGTAAAATATCGCCAAAAATCCTACTTGAACACGTCTGGGTAGTTATAAACCTATCCACATTAGTTAATGTCTTCGCTATTCTACTAACAATGGGAATTTTACTTGGATTAATCCTTGCCATCGGAATGCTAAGAAAAGGAGCTATTAATATTCTAAGGGATGAAATATGATAATAAAAGCCATAAAACTAAAAAAATATTATGAATCCAACCAATCCACCATAAAAGTGCTTAAAGAAGTTAATTTACAAGTTGAAGAAGGTGAATTTATAGCAATAGTCGGGCCATCTGGCTCTGGTAAAACAACTTTACTTAACATATTAGGCTTATTAGATAATCCAACTTCAGGAGAACTCTACTTAAACGGAAAAAACACAGCAAGCCTTAGCGACAAAGAAAAACGCAAAATAAGACTTCACAAAATAGGCTTTATTTTCCAAAACTTCAATCTAATATCTAGTTTAACAGCCCTTGAAAACGTTGAACTACCTATGGCGCTAGCAGGTATATCTCCAAAGGAACAGAGAAAAAGAGCTATTGAGCTGCTTAAAGCAGTTAAACTTGACGATAAAATCAACAGTAAAATACATGAGCTAAGCATGGGAGAAGCCCAAAGGGTTGCTATTGCTAGAGCATTTGCAAACAATCCCTCAATTATATTAGCAGATGAGCCCACCGCACAACTAGACTACGAAAACAAAATGAATATTATAGAACTACTTCAAAAACTACGTAAAAAGAGGAACACAACAGTCATAGTTGCAACGCACGACTTAAGTATTACAAGGAACTTCGACAAAATATATGAATTAAAAAACGGGAAACTAATAAACCAAACATGAGTTTTTATAAAGTGGCGATGACTAAGTACAGCAGAAACAATATTAGAGCTGCAAAACAAAACTAGCAGTAAAATTAAAGGATATATCATCATTAACCTAAAATATATCTTCTCTAAACATTTTCATTTGCCAAATTCTGAGCTTATAATGCTCTTTTCCTTTTCACGAAAATCTGATAAATTATAAAGGCGATAATCAAGGCTGGTACAACTAATAGGCAGACTTCACTTAACACAAGTGAGAATAATGGCAAGGCTTGCAGCTTCTCGATATCTGCTTCTCCTAATGTTCTAGCTACGGGAAATTCATGGCTGTAATATTCTGTCTCTTTAGCAGGGGCTATTAAACTGCTATATAATGTTAAAGGTATAAAAGCTACCAATACGCCTAATGTTATTCCCATGGCCATGTAGACAAAGATTTTTTTCACACCATACACCTCAAATTTACATGAACACTTAACGTTGGAGTAATTTAATTCTATTTTTTAGTACGTGTGTTCTAGTTTTTAGACACATGATTAAAATGGTTTTTGACGCCAACATCTATAGGTTTCAAGCCAACAAATAAAGGAAGCCAAGGAACCAAACAATATAGCAGCAATATTATGCGTAGAGAGAGTTAAAGGATAAACCATAAGATACGTTATGAGACTTGTTGTAAAGAAAATCGCATAGAAAAGATATCGAGGAAATACATACCCACCTATAAAAACAAAATATTTTAAGACACCGACATGAACATTTTCCTCCAAAACATATCCTTCACTACTTTTCTTAGCTAATCCTAACTCCACAAGTTTGTCTAAATGATAAGCGGCAACACTTGGAGAGGAAAATCCAAGTTTTCTCTGCACCTCCCTAATACCCACAGCTCTACCAGCTAAAAGCATATAATAATAAACTCTAAGAGTTTTCCCCTTTAACCTCTCCTCAATCTCACTTTCTCTCATTCTGCATACCACATTTACAACTAAGATCAATAAAAAGCTTAGAGCAAAAACATATAACTATTTCTAAAATTCAACATTTAGGTCCTTCTACAAACCCACAAACTTAAAATATTAAAATCCCAAGTTAACTTTACTAAATTTCATTTAAACCTAATTTGAGGTGATTTATCGTGGAAAAAATTTCTTTTAAAGCTGAAGTTCATTGGACTCAAGGAACAAGAGGAGAAATACGCATAAAAAACTTTAAGCCAATAGAAATTGGAATAATTAAGGAATTTGGAGGGGAAGAAATTCTAGGACCAGAAGAACTCTTCATAGCATCAGTTGCATCATGCGTACTCACAACTTTTCTATACTTTGCCAAAAAATATAAGGTGGAATACCACAAAATCACTGTGGGCGTTAGCGGTAATATTAAAAGGATGGAGGGTGGCTACTACAAGTTTACAAAAATAGATGTTAAACTTAAAGTAGCAGCACCAGAGGAAGCCGAATTTGACATTGAGGAGTGCTTTAATTTCACCAAAAAATATTGCATAATCTCAAACACGATCAAAGAATGCGTACCACTCAACATAACATTGGAGTTCCTCAAATAAAGCATAAATTTTTAAACATTGATCGCGGATTGTTAAATGTCGATATGCATGGGGATTCATAATGTTAATTGATCCTTATGGAAGACCAGTAAATGACATCAGAATCTCTATCACCCAAAAATGCAACCTAAACTGCTTCTACTGTCACAGAGAAGGAGAAAACGAAAAAACAGCAAAAGAAATGACACCAGACGAAATAAAGAAAATAGTTGAAATAGCTGCGAAACTAGGTATAAAACGAGTAAAAATAACCGGCGGTGAACCCCTCATAAGAAAAGACATAACAGAAATAATAGAAAAAATATCAAGCATTAAAGAAATCAGAGACATATCACTAACAACAAATGGAGTGCTACTAGCAGAATACGCAGAAAAACTTAGAAAAGCCGGATTAAAAAGAGTAAATGTTAGTCTAGACACACTAGACCCACAAAAATATCAAAAAATAACTGGGCACAACTACTCTAAACAGGTAATAGAGGGGATCATAAAAGCCGTTGAAACAGGCCTTAACCCCGTAAAAGTAAACATGGTTGTACTAAAAGGCATAAACGACACAGAAATCTGGGACATGATAGATTTTTCAGCAAAAACAAACACAATATTGCAACTTATTGAATTCATACCTCTAAATACGCCAAATCTATCTTTTCAAGAACATCACATGAAGTTGGATTCTATAGAGGAAGAGTTAAGGAAAAGAGCAATTAAAGTAATTACACGTAAGCTTCATGCAAGAAAGAAGTATCTTCTTCCGAACGGAGCTGAAGTTGAAATAGTAAAACCTTTCCACAATACAGTTTTCTGCGCAAACTGCACAAGAATACGCGTAACAAGTGATGGAAAATTAAAACCATGCTTAATGAGAAATGACAACCTAGTAGACATTCTAACACCAATGAGAAACAATGCAAATAACAAAAAATTAGAGGAACTTTTTATAAAAGCCGTGAACCTGAGAGAACCGTTCTACAAGAAATAACACCTAACCAGCAAAACATTGTAACTTAGAAAATTCTCATCGTTGTTCTTACTTATTTTAAATGTTCTATCGCTTCCTTCATCGTTAAGCATTTAACCCCTAAGCTTTGAAAAATGGGATCATTGGATATTAAAGTTAAATTTGTTCTTAAAGCAACAGCAGCATGTAAAACATCAAAATATGTTGCCTCAGTTTCTTCTCTTAACTTATCTGCCAGTATTATGTCATCAGAAGTTAGCGGAACTTCCACAATACCCTCTTCATCAAGCTTAGCTTTAAGATGAGCAATCGCACGGTGTACAAACCCAGCTTTTTTCCCGTGAGAATAAAGAATGGCCCTTATTTCAAGCAAACTGGAAAGAGTATAGTTAATGGAGACATTTTTCATTTTACTAAGCAAAATAATTTCCTTAACCAAATTATTCCACTTATCACTAGGCCTTAATCCCAGAAGAAATTCGGTCTCAACAAGAAACATTACTGTTCACGCTCTTTAGCCTGCTCTAGCACGTATTTTTCTGCCTTCTTCTTAATATCTCTTGTTAACTTTATATCTCCTAAAAATTCATCCAACGCTTCGCTTAGATTCTCTCTCAATAATATTAGAGTTATTGAATCTCCACGTGGGATAAGCATAACTTTTTGTCCCTTCTTTACATTCACAATTTTTCTGATATCTTCTGGAATAGTAATTCTATATCGTGAATCCACTTTTGAAATACTCATATTAAATCCCACAAATGAAATATATTACACACAAAATATAAATATTACCCACTTACCTAGGCTTTGCAATCTTTAATGACTGTTTGCCTAGCGTAATAGTTAAATATTTGATAGGTAAATGTCATATTTGGTAGGTGTATATGGAACGGTTATATACTATGAAAGAGGCGTCGAAGCTGTTAGGTGTTCACATTAGGACTATTCAGAAATGGGATAAGCAAGGGAAGATTAGGTGTGTTAGAACTATAGGTGGTAAGCGTAGGGTTCCAGAGTCGGAGATAAAGAGGATTCTGGGAATTCACGAAAAAAGGAAAATCATAGGATATGCAAGGGTTTCATCACATACTCAGAAAGACGACCTAGAGAGGCAGGTCGAACTTATAAGAAGCTACGCGGAGGAGAGAGGGTGGGAGGTCGAGATACTCAAGGACGTGAGTTCAGGGTTAAAGGAGGACAGAAGAGGTTTCCAGAAACTGCTAAAAATGGTAATGAACAAGGAAGTTTCTAAAGTCATCATTGCGTATCCAGATAGGTTAACGAGGTTTGGATTCAAGATCTTGGAAGAATTCTTTAAGAATTATGGAACAGAGATAGTTGTTGTGAACCGCGAGGAGAAAAGCCCTCAAGAAGAGCTTGTGGAAGATCTGATCACAATAATTTCCCACCTTGCTGGTAAGTTGTACGGGATGAGGTCGCATAAGTACAGGAAGGTTGTTGAGGGTGCAAAGAAACTCATACGTGATCCTTAGCTACAAAATAAAACATAACTATGATGTCGGAGAGTTTCTAAGTAGCTACAGGCACCTTCTACAAAGAGCGGTAGACATCGTTTGGGATAACATTGAGTGGGTTGAGAAAAAGCAGAGAAACTACTATTTGGTTAGGTGGCGGAGGAAGAGAGCAAGAAGGTGTTACTATGTTAAACGTTTGATACCTATAATTCCAAAGTCTAGAGAGTTTAAGAGAAATCTTAGAAATGAGCTAATGAAAGATTGGAGCTACGCAGCACATTACGTTGATTCAGCTATAAAGGTAGCTTACTCAATTATAAATTCTTGGAGAAAAAACTACCTTAAAGGGAAAAGAGGGAGAAGCAAGCCTTTAGTTAAGAGGAAGTTTGTAAGGGTAAAAGAAACACTTTACATTTATAGAAACGATAAAATTAGAATAACCGTTAAACCGAGAAAACTTTACTTAGAATTTGACTTATTTAGAACTTGGTTTAGAAAGAGAGTTGATGGATGTGACTTGGGAGAACTAATTTTGAAGGAAGGCGAACTAATATTAACGTTCAGAAAAGAGGTGAAAAATACTAATTCATCTAAGAAGGTTGCATGGGATATGAACCTTTTAAGTATGGATGGTTTCTGCGATAAAGGTTGGATAAAAGTTAATTTAAAGCCTCTATACACTTTACACATAACTTACGAGAATTTAAGAAGGAAATCCAGAGGCTGAGCAAGATCAAGCCGAAAACTGCTAAGAGGCTTATGCGGAAGTATTCTCAAAGATACAGAAATAGAGTTGATGATTTTCTACATAAGCTAACAATTAAGCTTGCTAAGGAATTCAAAGATTACAAGCACGATTTGAGAACTTGGAAAAGCAAGGGATGTTCACTAAAAGAAAAACACACAACAGAATAATCTCTAAGCAAAACTGGAAACAGATAATATCTCTAATGAGTTATAAAGCTAATGTAAGATTGTTGAATCCTCGTAATTCGACCAAAACCTGCCCCAGATGTGGTGGAAGGATGAAGCACCGAAAGGGGCAGGTTCTGGAATGTAACAAATGTAAACTCGCCATTAACAGACAGTTAAACGCTTCAATAAACCTTTATCTAAGGATGTAGGGCTTCCCTCCTTCGATGAAGGTCTGGGAGGAATTAATCCACCCGATCCTGAGAAGGAGAGGGGTTACTCTGAAAGGGGGCAAGGACGATGATTTACTCCCGATGAACCCAGAGGGAGTTGAGGCTGATGCACCCCAAGGCTTACATGGGCTTACCAATGCCCATGTAAGCTGAACCCCAATAATTATGATAATAGGATGTAAATGGTTTTCTTGGGTTAATCCGCGGATAACTATTTAAAATAAGTTTTGACGGTAAATATACAAGGATGTTAAAAGTTTACATTTTTTCTTTAACAGCTTTAACTTTATACTCCATTGTTTCTTTTTTGTCTCTTCTATCATCTATTTTTATTGTAGTTACTACTCTTTGAGCGCCCGCTTTAAATACAGCTTCATGAGCTTCTAAAATAGCTTTCAAGATTTCAGCTAGATCATCACTTTCCACAACGGTACCCATGGGTGTAACTTGAAACTTCAAATCGCCATGTTTCTTAAACACCTTAACAGCTTCAACAACATATTTGCTAACGCTAGTACTTTTGGTTCCAATTGGAACAACGGAAAACTCAACAATAGGCATAACACCAACCTCCCAACCTGACAAATCATGAGTAAAATTCAACTTACAACATTAAAATATTATCATTTCATAACAAAGCCGCTAAAAATTGAAATAAAGTTGTTTTTAAGTTTTAATTGATTAACTAAAAAATAAATAGGTTTTATGAAGCTAATTTTAGGTAGAGGCTGTTACCTTCAAGTTAACGATTATTTAAATATCTGCTTTCACTACTGCGTAATGTTGTTGTTAAAAAGCTATCAGAAATGTCATTGACTAGTCCACAAGCAGAATTTAAATTAAGTTGGTGAACACTTTGATATTAGCAGAGGGTAAAACTTGAAGTTTCAAGAACTAAGAAAAGGACTAGAACATATTCCCTTAAAGTATAGAGAGGCACTATCGGAGTTTCTTGCCTTTCTAAAAGATAAATTACGTGGAAATTTGATTTCCGTTGTTGTCTTTGGATCAGTTGCAAGAGGAACCTTCAAGGAGCATAGTGATGTGGATCTATTAGTTGTTTCCAGAAATTTTCCAAAAAAACTTGTTGATCGAATCGATTTATTTGTTGATAAAACCTTTGAAATCTCAATGAAATATGGAATTAACATTTCAATAATACCACTAAAAATTGATGAAGCTCAAAGTACTCAGCCAATTTACTTAGACATGGCCTATGAAGGAATAATACTATATGACAAGAATAATTTCATCGAAAAAAAGCTAAACGATCTGAGAGAGAAGCTGAACAAGATGGGAGCAAAAAGAGTCCCCTATAAGAGAGGATATTTCTGGAAATTAAAGAAGAAAATAGAAGTTGGAGAGGTAATAAAAATTTGATTAGCGACAAAGAAGCAGAAATAATGTTACAAAAAGCTAAGAGGGAATTAAGAACAGCTAAAAGGAATCTTGAAGACAAATTATATCCCGAAGCGGTGTTTGATGCCCAAAGAGCAGCTGAAAAAGCCATAAAAGCTGCAATTAGAATAACAGGCCATGAATACGCAAAGGACCATGATCCATCAGGACTCTTTGGAAGAATAATGTTAAAAGAATTAAAAGATAAAATACCAGAAGATTTCCTTAAAGAAGTGCCAAGGCTCGGAAAGGCCATGAATAAACTTGCAAAACTACGTTTATTAGTTGAATATCCACTTGAAAGTGGCGGCGAAATCATACCACCGTGGGAACAAGTAGATCGTCAAACGGCTGAAAAATCAGTTGAATCCGCTGAATCTATAATTCTCTGGGTTGAAAAATTCATTAAATGGTGGAAATCTGCCTCTAAAAACAAACATCAAAAGTAGATGGTCACTTCCTAACTTTTAAAATCATCCATTCACCAAAATTCCTTAGAATAGGCTTAATTCCCAAGGCTTTTCTAATAAATTCAAAGAGAAGATCTGGTGCGTATAATTGTTCCTTTGGATGTGGCGCCACGGTAGTTTCCCGTGTCCAGTCGACTATGACTAAAATCCCGCCGGGCTTTAACACTCTATACATTTCCTTCAAACTTCTTACTGGATCTGAAAGATGATGAAAAGACATAATAGAAGAGACTCTATCAAAAAAGTTATCTTTAAATGAAAGCTCTTCAACCCTAGCCTTTTTGAGAACAACTATCTTATCTAATTTCTCTTCCTTTAACCTACTAAAAGCTTTTTCTAAAGCGTTTTCAGAAGGATCAATAGAATATACGCGTCCATTTGTACCTACAGCTTTTGCTAAGAGTGCTGCTGCAAAGCCAGAACCGGTACCTACATCTAAAACGACTTGTCCTTCTTTTATTTCACTAAAAGTCAAGAATTCTTTCTTAATTTCTTCTTCAAATGGTCCAAACATTTTAATCATCCTCACGTATTATATGCAGATTGTTAAGGTATTTTAATAGCTTTCACGCAAACAAACCCTTTGCCACCAACTTCATCAGTGGGGTCTTCAACACGAGGCTTATCATGTGGATCATAGCTGAGTGTAGCCTTAAATTCTGTTACCCTAAACATACATTCTTCTAACATTCTCTCTATTTCTTCTACGGTATAAAAATGAGCATGACGGTAAAAAATATGGTCTTGCTTCGCTTTTTCGATATAAAATTCTCCCCACGAAGAGTCTTTTGGGACAATGCAAGCCGCTAAAAAACTGTGTTTTTTGAGAACCCTCCAAACTTCATTGAGAGAAGCTTTTGGTTCATCTAAAAAACATAAAGTAACAATCATTATCACATAATTAAATATTTCACTACGAAAAGGTAGGTTCTCACCTACAGCTCGAACAACATTTACCCCTCGGTCTTTAGCTATTTTTAACATACCTACTGCAGGATCAACACCAACCCTAACACTAATTTCAACCGAAAAAATTCCAGTGCCAACTCCAACATCAAGTCCGACACCACTAAGCCCTAAAGCTTTAACGGCTCTTAACTCGCACTCAAATATCTCCCTATTTCTAACATACCAAGAATCGTACCTCCACGCATATTTATCAAAAACATAGCTTGAAGACATTTACTACACTGCCCCCTTACATGAACATGCGTAGATAACAATACTTAGCCTGTTTCCTATGCTTGACATTATTTCGTCATTAAGATTTTACCAAAAAGACACTTTAATGTTTTTATTTAGTTTTTCTTTATAAATATCAAGCGAACTAGGATTATAAAAAGCCTTGCGAAACTGTTAAATAGTTGGTAGACAAATATAGACATTGATAGACATGGAACGACTATATACCATGAAGGAAGCATCAAGGTTATTGGGAGTATCAGTCAGAACCATTCAGAGGTGGGATAAGGAAGGGAAGATTAGGTGTGTCAGGACTATTGGAGGTAAGAGGAGGGTCCCAGAGTCGGAGATAAAGAGAATTCTAGGAATTCATGAAGAGAGGAGAATAGTTGGATATGCAAGGGTTTCATCTCATACACAGAAGAATGACTTGGAGAGGCAGGTTGAACTCATCAGGAAATATGCTAAGGAAAGAAACTGGGAAATAGAAATTCTTAAGGATATAGGTTCAGGGTTAAAGGAAGATAGAAGGAACTTCCAGAAATTGCTAAGGATGGTTATAAACAAAGAGGTTTCTAAGGTTATCGTAGCTTATCCAGATAGATTGACAAGATTTGGTTTCAAAATTTTGGAAGAGTTTCTCAAAAGCTATGGAACTGAAATCGTAGTGATAAATAGGGAGGAAAAGACGCCGCAAGAAGAACTTGTTGAGGATTTAATCACGATAATTTCTCATTTTGCTGGTAAACTGTACGGCATGCGATCACACAAGTATAGGAAGGTTGTTAATGGTGCAAAGAAACTCATACAAGATCCTTAGCTACAAAATAAAACACAACTATAATGTCAAATACTTTTTAAATAGCTACAGATATCTCCTCCAAAAAACAATAAACATCATTTGGGATAACATAGAGTGGATTGAGAAAAAACAGAGAAACTACTATTTAATTAGAAATGGAAAGAGGGTTAAAAAGAAATACTACTGTGTTAAACGTTTAATTCCAATAATTCCTAAGTCTAGGGAATTTAAGAGAAATCTAAGAAACTTTTTGCTTGAAAAATGGAGTTACGCTTCTCATTACGTTGATTCAGCTATTAAAGTGGCTTACTCGATTATAAATTCTTGGAGGAGAAACTATCTCAAAGGGAAAAGAGGAAGAAATAAGCCTGTGGTTAAGAGAAAATTTGTTAGAGTTAAGGAAACACTTTATGTTTATAGAAACGATAAAATTAGAATAACTGTCAAACCTAGAGAACTCTACTTAGAATTTGATTTATCCAATACTTGGTTTGGAAAAAGGGTCAATGGATATGATTTAGGAGAGTTAATTCTCAAAGAAAATGAATTGGTAATACCTTTTAGAAAGGAAGTAAGCAGTAGTAAACATTTAAGGAAAATTGCATGGGACATGAATCTTTTAAGCATGGATGGTTTCTGCGATAAAGGTTGGATCAAAATCAACTTAAAGCCTCTATACACTTTACACGTAACTTACGAGAATAAGAGGAGGAAAATTCAGTCTTTAGCTAAGAGAAAACCTAAGACAGCTAAAAGACTAATGCAGAAGTATTCTGCAAGGGAAAGGAATAGAGTTAAAGATTTCCTTCAAAAGCTAACTACAAAATTAGCTAAAGAGTTTAAAGATTATGAGCATGGATTTGAGAATTTAGAGAAACAAGGAATGTTCAATAAAAGGAAAACACATAATAGAGTAATTTCAAAGCAAAACTGGAAACAAATAATCCAGTTCATGAAGTATAAAGCTTTTAAAGTTAGAGCTGATATTGATCCGAGAAGAACATCTTCAACTTGCCCCATATGTGGAGGAAGACTGTTGAAGCTCCGAAAGGGGCAAGTAGTTAAGTGCAAGAAATGTGATTTAGATTTGGATAGGCAGCTATGTGGAGCTATAAATGTTTATCTAAGGATGAGGGGTTTTCCTTCCTCTCAAAGCGTCTTCTACAGAGTGGTGATTAAAAGGATGATCTCTCTGTGGAAGATGCAAATGAAGAGAGGAAGAGGGGTTACCCCGATAGGGTGTGAGACCAATGATTTACTCCTAATGAACCCAGAGGGAGTCAAGGTCAATGAACACCAAGGCGGAGGTTCATCTATCAATGTCTACCTCCGCTGAACCCCTAGAAGAAAGATAAGTTAAACATGGTAGGAATTATTAAATTAGCTATTTGGATTACTTTTAGTGATTTGGTGATTGCATGTCAAGGTGGGATATAGAGGCTGAAAGATGGTTTAAAGATGCTTTAGAAGATCTACACGTAGCAGAAGATCTACTTAAACTATCACATTATGCTGCTTCATGTTTTCATTCGCAGCAAGCAGCTGAAAAAGCTTAAAAGCTGTCCTATACAAGAGAGGCGTTGAAGCACGTGGACATTCAGTGTACTCACTTTTACTGAGAGTAGGTCAAGAATATGAAGAAGATATTGCATATTTGGAAGGCTATGCAAAGTTCCTTGATAAACATTACACTCCACCTAGATATCCTAACTTACATCTAGGTATCGAGTTACCTGCGCACAAACTTTATGTTACGGAGGATGCAGAAAAATGTTTAGAAGCAGCAAGGACCGTGATGAATTTCGTGAAAAAATTATTAAAGAATTAAATAGCAAACTTTCAAAAATTAGGGAAATGCTTGACAATTCTGGCAAAAAAGTTAGAATAATAGGTTTAACTGGAAGTTTTGCTCGTGGTGATTGGCATGCAGGAAGTGATATAGACGTTATCATTGTTTGCGATAATGTCTCAGGGCCTCATTGGAGGAGATTAGACTTACCTCCTATAGTCATCAATAATCA
>JAEOSG010000235.1 GCA_016840485.1 Candidatus Baldrarchaeota archaeon | reverse complement strand
GAGCCATAACCATACCCTTAACCCTTAAAGAACAGTTAACGGCAATGGCTAAAGCTTCAAATCAAAGCGTTCCAAAACTCCTCGAACAACTCATCACTGACTTAAGATCCTCTGGCGTAGGCCTCCGCGGGTTCAAATCCCGCCCCCCGCACCAAATTTGCACAATATTCGCGTAACATACATCGCTAAATAGGTGTTTGAAGGATATTAGACTGCGATGTGTTGAAGAAAGGATGATAATTATTAAGTAGGAGATTATCTTTCAAAAGGGAGTGGAAAACAGAGAAAGTGCGCGGAACTAAGTTGTCTTCTCCAAATTACTATCATAATAGGAAACCATCTGTTCTAGTAATCTTATTCTTTCTTTCATTATTTTAAGTCGTACTTTAAGAAGCATTTCTCCTTTTTCTGTAACAGAATAAATGCGTTTATCTTTTTTTCCTGTTCTTTCATTCCATTGAGAAGCGAGCAGTCCTTTTTTCTCCATTCTCCTGAGGATCGTGTAAATTGCTCCTGGTTTCGGAGTATAATGGCTAGTCATTTCTCCAATCTTTTTTCTTACTCCATACCCATGCAAGGGTCGCTTATGGATAATCCAGAGAATCAGAGTTTCAATGAACGCATGGCCTGGATAGTGATAACGGCACTCATGACACATCCTCGTACCCTCTCTATCCTTTCTCTAGTGACTTTCCGAGTCTTTTAGCCGCAATTATCAAGAAAAGCACTGCATATAAGGCTAGTACTCCAACGCTAGCGAGGAATGTCTCCATATTCCATTGACCAAGAATTGCGTATTGAAGCGAGCTGACTGTATGGGTCAGAGGCATAATGTAAGCTATGCCCTGGAGAAAACTTGGAAGGTTGGTAATGGGAGTGAAAAGGCCTGAAATGAACATCATTGGGATACGGATAATATTTAATGGTGTCATTGCCTCATGTACGTGCCGAGCGGTTGCCGAAAGAACTAGGCCTAATCCTGCTGAGGCGAGCGCCGAGAAGGTAATACTGACAAGAAACAGTATTGGACTTGCAATTCGACTTTGCGATAAGAGTGCAAGAATCCCCACGGGAATTATAGTGATCGTAAACCCGTATAAGAAGCTGGCGATGGTTTTGCCCAGGACAATCACAAGTAAGGAAACGGGCATAGCAAGTTGTGTATCAAAGGTTCCCTTCGTTCGCTCGAGTGCTAGAGTAGTGACACCTATTGAGGAACCACTAAAGAATGCAGTAAGCGCCGCCAAACCTGGGAGCGCTTCATACACTGAAAGGTCGCGTCCAATCCAAAACGTCAAGAACATCAACACAGGGAAAAGCAGTCCCATCATTACAGTGGGCGCAGAAAAGTAATATATTTTTGAGTCTTTCCACGCTATTGCGACAGCTTTTCTCAGATTATTCATCATACTCTCTCCCATTTTTCTCATCCTCCTTTAATCTTTATTTTCTTCAGTCGTCCTATCTGCTCCATTCGTTCCATATCCAGCGAAGAAAAACCAGTCAACTCCACAAACGCATCTTCTAATGTGGGTGTCAACACATTGAGAGAGACTATCTTTAAATTTTTTTCCTCAGCAATTTTGCTCAATTCTTGGATGACCCGCGAAGGGTCGCCTGTATAGAGTTGGAATTTGTCTCCTCGCTTCTTGGTCATATTCACGGCGGGTAGTTGGGCAAGTTCGTTCTCGATTTTCCTCACGTAACTGTCAAAAGATACTTCCACTATCTTTTCTTCTCTACCCGCGGCTTTAAGATTCTCTGGTGAATCGAGGGCAACAAGTTTTCCGTTTTCAATTATGCCAACTCGATCGCAGAGTATATCTGCTTCTTCAATGTAATGTGTGGTCAAGAAGATTGTCGTACCTTGTTCGTTCAACTCGCGCAGCAATTCCCGTATCATCCTCGCGCTCTGCACATCGAGTCCCACTGTTGGCTCATCCAAGAACAAGAGCGGAGGATCATGGACGAGAGCTATAGCTATTGTCACCCGTTTTCGTAGTCCCTTTGAAAATTTTTCCACTTTTTCATCTCGACGATCATAAATTCCAAGGAGTTTAAGGAGGTTTTCCGCCTGTTCTTTCCGTCTACCCTTGGGCATACCATGTATGCTGCCAGCAAACATAAGATTGTCCCATGCACTCATCTCTAGATAAGGATTTGCGGTCTCAGAGATCACGCCTATCTGTTTTTTCACATCTACTGGATTCTTTACAACGTTTATTCCCATGATATGTGCGGTGCCACTCGTGGGCTTCAAAAGTCCTGTGAGCATACGAATTGTGGTAGTCTTCCCTGCTCCATTTGGTCCTAATAATCCAAAAAACTCCCCTTGCCTAACTGCGAAGCTAATATGATCTACCGCCAATAGGTTTCCATAACACTTGGTTAGATTATGGACGTTTATTGCATCCACCACCAAACATCCTCCAACAACATATGGATAACTTTGTTATCTATATAAGTGTTATTCTTTCATTTGCCTCGTTTTCTTAATGGACTCCATAAAAACGTGGATTATAAACGTGTATGTAAACCTAAACCCCCGCACCAAAAATAAAGCCGTATGCAATGCTTATTTAGCTAAATAAGCTTAATATTTTGTTAATGCAATTACTAGCATGATTTCAGTTAATAGCCAAAAATAAGCTCCCAATATTCTACATGTTCATTTGTTCAAAGCAACATAGGATTCTTAAAAAATCTTGCGGTAGCCCGTTTATGTTCAAATGCTGGTTTAAATTTTCGGTTTCCTTAATAAAATTTTAGGCATTTTATGATGAGGCTATTTAATTGGTGAGGGTGCTAAGAATTCATTTTGAGCAGTCTTTTAGCTTTTTCTGTTAGTACGTAAGATTTAATTACACATGCAGTTTTTATGCGGCATTTAGATTTGAGCAGACAAAAATTGCAGCGAGCCTCATTTGACGGTGTGGCAGTTTCTAAGTAATTTTTCTTTTTTAGTTCTTCTATAACCTGTTCCGCTAAGCTTTTTGGAATCTTTAGTTCTCGACTTATCTCGTTAATTTTTATGTAGCCTTTTTGATGAATGTATTTTAAAACTTCTTTAAAAACCAAGTTATTTATCACCTAGAGAAAAACGCTATTTTTCATAAGCCTTCCCTTTTTGGTTGTTTTAATGCAAAGTATCCTAGCGGAAGAGAAAGCAATGCTAGCCAAATTTCCGGTCTTAGAATCCCCGGCCCTGCTGTGCCTGCGGTTAACCATTCCCATGTCCATTTTTCACCTTCCCATGTACATAATAGCATCCCGAATCCATCTGCGCACACTATAAGCAAGTATAATATCCCGAAAATTATGGAAAGCAGTGTGGCGGTCAAAAGGAAACCCAAAGAATCGCGTTCTTTCCATAATAACACGCTACCAATGTAAGCAGCACCAATTACAACAGCTGAGAATCCTCCAAACAAGTCTGCTGGAAGTCCTAAAAAGCCTCCAACAGTGCCTGGCCAGAATAGTTCCCATAACCCCGTTATAAATTCGGTCAT
>JAEOSG010000234.1 GCA_016840485.1 Candidatus Baldrarchaeota archaeon | reverse complement strand
ATTATTTAGGTTATCCTAATAATGATAATATTTATTTTTCATTTATTATTTTATTTTTTTATTCAGACATTATCGGGGAAGGTGGTTTAGATGCAAGAGCTATTAAAAGAAATAGTAGAGGGTATTAGAGCAAAATTTAGAATAGAACATGAGATTAGAGACAATTGTATATTTATTAAGGCCCAAAAAGCAGATTATTTAAATATTGCACAATACCTGGAGAGTTGTGGATTTAAAAGATTATTAACAGTCTCGGCTATCGACTGGAATGATGAAAATGAATTTGAAGTGTACTTTATAGTCCATAATCCTGAGGAGGGTGTTTACACTAAGGTTTCTACAAGGATACCAAGGGACATGCCTGTGGTTCAAAGCCTTTCCCCTATATGGGAAAACAGTTTAATGCACGAAAGGGAAACATGGGAGCTATTTGGAATTACGTTTGAAGGAAATAATTTGTTAAAGCCTTTGTTTCTTGAAAAATGGGAGGGACCACCTCCTTTTAGGAAAGATTTCGATTGGAGAGAATACGTGGAAAATGTGTGGGGAATATAGGAGGATGGTAGCATGCTTAAACGAATATTTAATCCGTTAAAAGCGGGGTTAAAACTATTTAGCAAAAAACCTATAACGTACAATTTCCCTCCAGAGATGCCTCTCACAGAAGGGTTTAGAGGTAGACATGTATACGACCCGGAAAAGTGTAAGGGATGTAGTCTATGCGCAAAAATATGCCCAAACAAAGCAATAGAAATGGTCGAAAGAGAAAAATCTGGGAAAAAGGTTTTACAGCCTCAAATAGACTATAGCAGATGCTGTTTTTGTGGGTTATGTGTTGATGTATGCCCCACCGGAGCTCTAAAATTCTCCAATTTTCCATTTCTGGTCGTTCTAAACAAAGAAGACCTACTATATTCACCTGAAAAGTTAGTTCAACCTCCCAAATTGGACATGGGGAAACCTCCAAAAATCAAGAGCATAGTAGATTGGGCAAGATCCAGAAGCTTCTGGATTCTAAATTATTTTACTGGATGTTGCTTCATAGAAGCTGTACCGTGGGTCAGTAGCGGATTTGACATGGAGAGATTTGGTCTAATAGCAGTGCCCACACCTAGGCGCGCAGACGTATTACTTATAGGCGGATATGTAACGGTAAAGACTCTGAGAAGAATAATTAGAATATATCAACAAATGCCTAAACCAAAATATGTCATTGCTCTCGGAAATTGTCCAATGAGCGGAGGTACGTACTGGGACAGTTACAATACCATAAAAGAATTAGACAAATACATACCAGTAGATATTTGGATAGCTGGATGTCCTCCCAGGGCAGAGCCTATAGGGCTAGCTGTTGTTATGGCAATACATGCTGTGCAAAGCGGATATACAGGGAAAAAGGAAGAAGTGCATAAGAAGGGAAAATTTTTAGAACTTCCTAAAGTAAGACCAAAAGAAGAAAAAGAGAAATTTTACATACCATTTGGTCCACAACATCCAGGAAGTGGAAACTTCAATGTACTGTTAAAATTAGATGGAGAAAAGGTGGAAGAGGCGGTACCAAATCCGGGCTATCTTCACAGAGGCTTTGAAAAGCTAATGGAATATAGAACGTGGTGGCAGAACATAATGATAGTTCAACGCGTGTGTGTACTTGACGGTGCAAGTTACGAATTGGGCTACATAGGTGCCGTAGAAAAAATAGCAGAAGCTAACGTGCCGAAAAGGGCAAGATACCTTAGAGTTATTCAAGCCGAATTATCCAGAATACAAAGCCACCTATTGAATATTGGACTTGTTGCCCTCGCATCGGGTTTCGACACAGTAACCAGAATTGCATGGGGGGACAGAGAAAAGATTCTTCTTTTACTTGAAAAATTAACTGGTTCCAGAATATATAGTATTTACAATATTCCAGGTGGAGTGAGACGTGATATGCCTCCAGACTTCAAAAATGAGGCATTAAAGGTAATTAAATACATGAGAAAGAGGTTAGAGACATATGATGATTTATGCTTCAATAATGAAGTATTTATAAGAAGAACTAGAGAAATAGGCAAATTAACGAGCGAACAAGCTATTAATTTGGATGTAACAGGACCGAATCTACGTGCTACGGGAGTTAAATTTGATACGAGAAAAGAAGTGCCATACGAAGCATATGATGAACTTGAGTTCAACGTAATAACTCTAAATGATGGGGACGCTTATTCTAGGGTATTATGCCGAAGAAAAGAAATAGAAGAAAGCCTAAATATTATAGAAGAAGCAGTTAGCAAAATTCCTAGCGGCCCATTTGCAGAAAGAAAAACAAAAAGTGGAAAAGTTCTTGGTCCCTTTGCAAAGCTTTCAAAAGGAGAAGTATTACATATCGTTGAAAGTGCTCGCGGAGAGTTATGTTTTCATGTAGTGAGTAACGGAGATGCACAACCATATAGGGTAAAAATTAGAGGACCAACTTTTGATACTATACTCGTCGCACTGCCAAAATTGTTGAAAGGAGCGTCTATTGCTGATATTCCAGTAATCTACTGGAGCCTAGATAACTGCCCAGCCGACCATGACAGATAACTAACATTTCTCTAACCATTTTTGTGCTTTTAAGAGTGAGAATAATATTTTTGTCGTAGATTATAAAACTGTATACCTATAAAGAAGAATCATTAGCTTTGCAAATGGCTAACATCTAACCATTCTATACAAATTTTTGTGCGTAAACATCCGGAACATACTTTAAAAATGTTAGAATCCTATTCTTCCAGGTATTTATAGCCAAACGTATAGAATATAAAGTTATGTTTTGTTACTATGATATCCCCGTCTCTTAATAGTAAAGGAATATTGCCCTTCATGTTACATATACTCTCTACCAGTCATTTTAAATGATTCGAGTCCATCAACCTGAAACAAAAGCTTTAAATTAATAGTTACTTGCATTCTATGCGATATTTAAGCTAATACGGTGAGTGTATGAGGATTTTCATCATTACAAAAACTAACGATTTATGGAGTGACCGGATAATTAATAATATTTGCAAAAGAGCTCCAAAGTCTTGGGTTTATAAAATATATAGATATCAAACCATACCTCCACTAGAAGAGTTATTAGATGAGCGGGAAAAATACTTGCCAACAAAAATACCTGAATGCGACTTAATACTTCCCCTAGGATTACCTGCAGACCTAGTACTTCTTTCACCACTGATAGCTAAAAAATCTGGGGCAAAAGCAGCAATTATACCTATTGACGACTTCGACCAAGTTCCATTAGGTGTACAAAAACAGCTTAGAGAAGAATTTTCTGAAATTGAGGTTGACTCTGTTTTCCCCAAACCATTTTGCTCGCTTAGATCATATAAGCGAAACCAGTTTATTGACGAATTTGCGAAGTACTTCGGCTACCCGCTTATTGAAATAAAAGTATCAGGTGATTTAATTATAAGGGTCGATGTGAAACGTGGGGCGCCATGTGGGTCAACTTGGTATGTCGCTAAAAAACTAATTAATGTAAAAATACAAGACGCAGAATA
>JAEOSG010000074.1 GCA_016840485.1 Candidatus Baldrarchaeota archaeon | reverse complement strand
TGTGAAGGGCAATAGAATTGCTCACATCGGAAGCAAAATTGATCACGTTATTGGTGATAACACTAAGGTTATTGATGCAAAGGGCAACTATTTGGTTCCTGGCTTTCTTGATGGACATGTTCACATTGAAAGTAGCATGCTTTTGCCTTCAGAATTTGCCAAAGCAGTATTACCTCACGGGACGACTGCTGTTTTCGCTGATCCACATGAAATAGCGAATGTTCTAGGTTTAAAAGGCATAAAACTAATGTTAGAAGACTCCAAAAATTTACCTCTTAAAGTTTACATCGCTATTCCCTCATGCGTACCTGCATCTTTCCCAGAATTCGAAACAGCAGGAGCATCCATTGGACCTAAAGAAGTTGAAGAAGTGTTGCAATGGGAAAACGTAGTAGCACTAGCAGAAATGATGAACTATCCCGGTGTCTTGATGGGAGACGATAAAGTTCATGGAGAAATTCAAGTAACGCTTAAACATGGAAAAGTTGTTGAGGGCCATTACGCTGACCCTGAACTTGACGAGAAACTTTCAGCTTATATTGCTGCGGGAATAACTTCATGCCACGAGTCAACCAGGCGAATCGACGCGTTAGAAAGAGCAAGAAGAGGAATATGGGCTATGATACGTGAAGGTTCTGCATGGCATGACTTAGAAGAGGTAATAAAAGCTGTTACCGAACGTAGAATAGATACGAGAAGAATAATTTTGGTGACAGATGATAGGCATCCTGAGGATATTCTTGTTGAAGGCCACATAGATCACGTTGTAAGAAGAGCTATTCAAGAAGGTGTAGATCCAATAACTGCAATTCAAATGGTGACTGTCAACACTGCTGAACACTATAAGGTGGATTTAGATGTAGGCGGAATAGCACCTGCAAAATTCGCTGACATATTGATTGTCGAGGATTTAGCGAAAGTTAAAATTTCCACAGTGATCGCTAACGGAAAAGTTGTAGCTAAAGATGGAAAACTGATCGTGGATATTAAGAGGAAAGAGGTGCCAGAATGGGCTACTAAAACAATGAATGTGAAAAGGAAATTGACGCCCGAGGACTTTGTAATTAAAGCTCCAATTAAAGAGGGAACCGTTAAAGCCCACGTGGTGCAGGTTATTGAAGCAAAAGTTACAACAAAACATCTGATCGAAGAAATCCCTGTAGTCAACTATGAGTTGAAACCTAGAATTGAAGATGACATTGCAAAAGCCGCTGTAATAGAAAGACATCATGCAAGTGGAGATATGGGCATAGGGCTCGTAAAAGGTTTTGGTTTTAAAGAAGGCGCAATAGCTTCAACAGTTGCTCACGACAGCCATAACCTTTTGGTTGCAGGTGTTAATGAAGAAGATATGGCCTTTGCAGCAAACAAGTTAATCGATGTAGGTGGAGGAATGATAGTAGTTAGAAACCAAGAAATCTTAGGGCTTGTTGAGCTGCCTGTAGCTGGTTTGATGTCAACTGAAGACGTTGAAACCGTAAGCGAAAAAGTTAGAAAGCTAGCTGAAGGATGGAGACAAATAGGGCGGAAAATGGTTTCACCATTCATGACAATGGCTCTACTGTCCCTCTCAGTGCTACCGGAACTTAGAATAACAGACCAAGGAATAATAGACACCCTAAAATTCCAAAAAATACCCCTCATACTACAATAACACAAATTACACCTATTATTTTACTTTAAAGACAGTTCTATTTTCAATTGTGGTGTTGTTCATGGTTAGAAAAAAGGAATCGAAAATTTAACGATAAGGAAGAAGTTTATAAAGGTTTAGAGTTCCCTTTCACTAGACATCTTGAATTTTATTTGTTTAAGAGTGTTTATTGAAATCAGCTGGAAAAGCTTAATAAACTTGTTAATCTGGCCTATAACCTATGAGGAGAATGTTAGATTTGATAGAAGAAAATATTGAAATTATGGGAGGAAAACCCGTAATAAAGGGTACTAGAGTAACTGTGGAAGCTATATTAAGGAGGCTTGCTGAGGGGTTAAGCGTAGAAGACATCTTGAAAGATTATCCCTACCTAACCCAACAAGATATTCAGGTAGCGCTGCTATATGCAGTAAAGGGGGCGTAATCCATTGCTACTGTAGCGATATTGTATTTTCTGTACTCGTTGTAGAAATAACTTTTGAGAAACAATATGACTGATATTGCAACAGTTGCATTTATTGCTTTCCTTTTAACTTGTTTATTGCGTTTAAAATTATTGTTGTGCCTATTAGCATCAATCCATAATGTGCTTAGGATCATTACAAAGCTGCGTATGAAAATTACTACCTTCCATTTTCTTTTGAAAGTATGTTCATGTAACGATTTTACCCTGATAGGTATGCCACGGTTACCAGTAGTATGGTTACTAGAAATATTATGATGTATAGCCATAGTGTTCTTATTCTCCCTGTTTTAAGTAAATCGTAGAATTTAAGTGTCATCCAGCTGAAGAACAGGAAAAGAGTTACAACAGCAACAAACGGGAAAAGAAAAACAAAGGATTTCAAAGAAATGAGAAGTACCTGTAGGCTAATCAAAAATGAAATTAAAAGAAATATTCGTACCGATCTCAGTCTTGAAAGCCTGTCGTAATCGCCAACCCAACCACAAACCCCAGAACCCTGAGAAGAGCGGCAAAACTTCCTAAATAACCTCACTACTTTCTCTTTAATCAGAGTCCAAAACCCCAACAACCCTAACCTCCGCTATTTTCCATCCGCTTTACAACTATAAACAACAACATCGAAGTTATTAACATTATTTTATTGTTTTCACCTAGTAACCCCTTCCTAAGTTTACTTTGATTATTTTGTGGTTTTTATCGCTTATAAGTTTTAATGTCTGACAAATATCGAAATTTAGTGTTGAGCCAACTATGGGTGATTAAGTTCTTCATTTTAAGATTTTATTCTTAGCCTTCGTTTCTCGTTGCTACCTTTTATGGTGCAGGATTGACGTTTGGGTGCTAATTGAAAGTAGGAATTTTAGAATGGTAATCTTCAACAGATGAAAAATAGGGCAAACTAAGTTAAGTGTTGTTGAGGTGAATATATGTATCTTAGTTTATTGAGTAGTTTATATTCGATTTTAACGGTTGTTAACGGGGGTCATTAGGTCAAATTAGAAGAAATTTCCTCTGTAGTTTTCTGCAGAAAAAATAGCTGTTAAATGAGAATGACTATAACGCAACTTTTCACAGATTACAATCTTTAAACTTACTGCAAAGATAAGAGGTTTTTATCGGGAAGTACTCTAACTTATATCACAGTTATTTTGAGTCGAGTACTTTTGTGGAATAGTTTTATTAATATATTCGAGTTAATCGAATATTCGAGTTAGTCGAATGGTGGAGTAAGGTGTGAGATGCTTGGAAAATGGTATCTTTGCGAAAACAACGGTTAAGCCTCTTAGCTCAGTGTTTGATTTAAGTAATGAGAAAAAGGTTGTTTCAATGCTTGTTAATGCTGGAGAATGGTTTACTGTGTCTGGACTTAGAAGAACTGGTAAGACTACCCTTGTAAGGTCTGTAGCTAACTCTTTTAACGTTATTCCTATTTACGTGAATTTATGGGATATACCCGCTGAGAACATAAGTCTTGACAGTTGCTTTGAGCTAATTACAAATTCTGTTCGTAAAGTTGCTGAAAATCGAGGTTTGCGTAAAGTATTGAAAATAGTAGATAAAATTTCATTTTTCGGTGTAAGTATTGACATTAAAGTTAGAAGCCAGATAAGTTTAACGGATGCTTTTAGAGAATTGTGTTCAAAAGGTAGAGTGGTTCTTATAATCGATGAAGTCCAGGAACTGCTAAGATATTCAGGCGCATTTAAATACTTAGCAGCCTTACACGATGAACTTGCCCCGTCGCTTTCAGTTGTTTTTTTAGGCTCGATTGCATCGCTCAGAAACGTTTTGGAAAGACCTGAAAGTGGGCCTCTTTACGGAAGATTAAGTGAAGAAATCGTATTGAAACCTTTTGATGAAATTACTTCCAGAAGACTTTTAAAAGCTGGGTTTGAAGAATGCAACGTCTCGATTGACGACGAAATAATAGAAGAAGCCTCCCTTAGGCTAGGTGGATTCGCTGGGTGGCTTACACATTTTGGGAGGATATGTGTTCTTCAACATCTAAGGGGAGAGAAAATACGTTTGGAGAAGGTTCTTCAACATCTGGAGAAAGAAGTAATACTCACCATATATGGTGAGATAGCTCGTGCATTAACTGAGAGAAAGAAAGTTACGAGTTATCTACGTGTTCTCAGGTATGCGGCTGAAATGGGTGAAGTTTCTGTTTCAGCTGCTTCAAAATTGTTAGGCAAAGCACCGAGCACAGCAATTACCTATTTAAAGCATTTAGTAAATAGAGGTCTATTAAAAAAGGACAATGAAAGTTATAGGATAGCTGATCCATTAGTTAGAAGAGCCGTTTTAAGAAGCGAATTTGAAAAAGAGGTTAAAGTGAGGATTGTCTAAAACGATTAAAGGTTAATTTATTAGTTGCGCAGTGAAAATAAATGTCACGTGTGGAAACTCGCGTTGTGCTGCGCAACAAGGTTGGTCTTCATGCGAGACCCGCGGCGCTTTTTGTAAAAACTGCAATGAAATTTAAATCTACAATCAAGGTAATAAAAGATGGCATGGAGACGGATGCAAAAAGTCTTCTTAATGTTCTTTCAATTAATGCGCAACAAAACGACGAGATTATAATAGTTGCAGAGGGAGAAGATGCTGAAACAGCAATAGGAGAACTTGTAAAACTTGTTGAGAGAAATTTTGGGGAGGAATAGAGTTGCATAATTCGAAAAATATCGTTTTGAAAGGCATCGCTGCATCGCCTGGAATCGCCATAGGGAAAGCATTCATCTACGAGAAAATCAGCGTTAACTTTGAAAATCTTACAGAAGTTGCCGAAAAATGTAGAAGCAGAAATTGAAAGATTAAAAAGGCTATTAAAAGAGCTGAGAAAGAGCTTTCATCTATACTTAAAGATTTAGAAAAAGAAAATGCAGAGATCCTCAGGGTTCAAAAACTTATTCTTAAAGATCCTGTCTTCACGAATAAAATTGTAAAAATAACAATGAAAGGAAAACGAGTAGAATTTGCTGTACGGAAAGAAGAAGTTATTAAAAATATTTAACACTTCCTGCTGAAACCATAATGGAGAAAAGTAAAGATTGTGCATCAATCATTGTAATAAAAGCCCATACTGCCACTAATAATGCACCAGTTAGAAGATCCATATTCCCATTCACCTACCTTAAAACATCTAAATAAGAAGACTATCATGTACACGTAGTCCAAACATTTACCTTTAATTTGAAATCTTGCAAATAGAAGATTTGAGGGTTAACTATGGGCAAGAAATTACTCGTGATCAAAGGTGGAACCGTTATTACACCATTTAAGAAATTAGAAAACGGTGTCGTAATAATCGAAGGAGGAAAGATTAAAGATATTGGGAAAAATAATGAAGTAGAGGTTCCTTCGTCTTCTAAAGTTATTAAGGTAGAAGAAAAATATATCGTACCCGGTTTCATAGATCTTCATACTCATGGTGGCGGTGGTTACGACATTTTGACAGATGCAAATTACGATGCTATCAATAAACTATCTACCTTTTATGCCCTTCACGGCGTTACATCATTTCTCGCTACCACAGCAACAGCACCTCATGATGTTTTAAAAAATGCGATGAGAACATTAAGGGAGGCCATTGAAAAGGGAACTAAAGGAGCCCAAATACTTGGAATACATTTAGAAGGCCCATGGATAAGTAAAAAGGCTCCTGGAGCCCAACCAGTTCAATGGATACGTCCACCCTTATTTGAAGAATTCATGGAGTTGTATAAGGAGTCTGGAGGGAATATAAAGCTTGTAACGATTGCACCTGAAGAAGAAGGCGGCTTAGAATTTGCAAAAAAGCTACGTGAAATGGGGATAGTTGTATCTATTGGTCACAGTATGGCGACTTTTGAGCAGGTAGTGGAAGCAATAAAATGCGGTGTAACACATGCAGCACATGTATTTAACGCTATGGGCGGTCTTCATCATAGAAAACCTGGAACTGTAGGTGCAATATTGTCTATAGATGAAATAACTGCGGAACTAATTGCTGACTGTGTTCATGTTCATCCCGCTGTCATAAAGATTTTAGTGAAAGCTAAAGGCGCTGATAAAATATGTTTGATTACAGATTCTACTCCATATGCTGGTATGCCTGATGGAGAATACACCTTTGCAGGCATAATAAAAGTCACTGTTAAGGACGGCGCGTGTAGGCTTCCAACTGGACAATTGGCTGGCAGTGTATTAACAATGGATCGCGCTGTTAAAAATATGGTTGAAAAAATCGGGGTTTCGTTGCAAGATGCAATAAAGATGGCAACTTATAATCCTGCGAAAGTTATAGGTGTAGATCATGTAAAAGGAAGCTTAGAGCCTGGAAAAGACGCGGACATAACAATACTCAACAAAGATTTAGAAGTTGAAATGGTAATAATCCAAGGAACTTTAGCTTAGTGTTCAAGAAAAACACCAATTAAAGTGTTCGTTTGTGAATTTATAGGTACATATTATCTGTTATCTTGGAAACATTTTCATGAGGTAACACATAGACCGAGGGATATCTTTATTTGAAAATTAACGGTCAATTAAGTTTGACTTAAATTTGACAGGTAAGATAATGAATTAAATTCTTGGCTAATTGAGGGGTATTTAAATGGGTTATTATGTGAAATTGCTTGCTGAAACAGCTTTTCCAGTATTGTATCATATTCTTTGTCAAAAATTTAACAACTATTTTGGTAAATGTTTTAAACTCAAAGATGGGAAACTTTGCGGAGTATTTATGGGTTATAGATATGTCTACACAGTTTTCATTCCTCTAGTAGTAATTTTGAGGGAAATAGATGAAAAGAGACTTATTTTAGAAGTTTTTTCATGCGGATATTATGAAGTAGAAGTTTATGGTTTACCGATTTATAGAAGTGCAAAACAATATGAAAAGAAAAATGTTCAAGGTTTCCTAGATGAAATTTTACGGAACAACAAGATTGACTACCAAATATCGGAAGAATTAAGCGACACCGTTCTTGAAGATGTTTTTTCCGACTTTGAAAAACTGGTTTCAGAAGAAGGAAAATTAATGTTAGAAAAATTTAAACTGGAAAAGATCGAGAAAGAAAAGAGATTAGAGGAAGAGAGATTAGAAACACGCGAACGTGTCAAATATTTGCCTGAAAAACTTAAAATGTTAAACCCTTGTCCTTTTCTAGAGGTTTCATCGGAATTTTCCGACATATTTATCTGTGGCGCATTTAAGTACACATATGTTCCTTTAAGTTCCATGACTGAAAAAGAAGTTGTAAAGAGATGTGCCCACGGGTTATATGCAAATTGTAAATATTATTTTGAGGCCTTAAAAAAGCTGAGAACGTGTCCTTTCCTTAAAGAAATAACAACACTTCCGAATAATTATACTTGTGAAGCTTCAAAATTTGTACATGTGCCATTTTCCAAGATAAGCGAAGAAGAAATGTTAAACCAATGTGCCGAAAAGAGATACTATAGTTGCACATACTACTTAGAAGCAAGAAAAACTTTGGAAAAAAGAATAAGAGAGATACGAGAAAAAATTGCAGAATTGTAGTAACTTCGGGTAACTTAACTTAAGCTTTTTAAAGACATTCCCCGACAGTTTAAGATTTTAATTTCTCCAGTAAGTTTACTGCTGCTTCATAAATTTTTTCACAACTATTTTTTCAATTATTGTGACTGTAGATTCGTAGCTTAGTGATTTGTAGGCTTCGGGTGTCGGTATGTAACCTATGTATCCATTAGTGTATCCAGAAATTATTGTGGTTTCAAAAGGGGAATTTTCTTTAATTTTCATACCCATTTCTGTAAACATTTCTCCCAGAATGTCGACAATTGCAACTTTGTCCCCAAATGCAAGGACTTGAACTTCTATCTTAATTGTTTTCCCCTCTAAAGGCCTTAACCTATTAATGTACTTCTTTATATTTTTAAGAGTTTCATAAACGACGGCTGCCCTTCTTAAATCTGCTGTGGAAACCTTGCTTTTTATTAAAGCGTTATACATAGCTTCTGCCCTACTTATCATTTGATTTATCTCTTCATCCAGTGGGAATCTTCTCACACGTACATCTACATATTTCCTATCCATTTTTACTTTGTTTATGTTGATTTTATTTGATGTTTCAAGCGATATTAACGCATATGATCCCACAATGTTTCCAACTCTCTCTGCTTCTCTAAAGGAAGACTCGCGTCTTACATATCTTGTCGAGACATCTCCTGCTGCGCCGTTAAGAAAAAGCGTTACAGAATTACTTTTTACTTTTTTGATAAGCGACAAAGCGTAACCTGGATAGTCAGCAGATATAAAAAGATTAGATGCATCGAGCACCGTTGGATGACAAGCAAAATTAATGATTGCAGAAATCATTTTAACCCGTGTTATCATCAAACCTCATTGAAATAAGTTGTTTATCTACAGGGCCGTTTTTAACTCGACGATTTGCAGAAGCCCCTTCAACAATAATCTTCCCCACTCGCACCTCTGCTGTTTTTCTTTTCCTCATAGCATTTAATATTGACTGTTTTATTTTTACTTTTATGTCTGAGATTAAGTGTTCGTTGGATGTGGAGATGCTTGCGAAAATTGACTCCTTGAAGATTCCATCTGGACCTGCATGGGTGTGGGTTGCAGTTACCATGATATTTTCTTTGTTTATTTCGACTGATCCTTCTATGTCTTCTCTAATTTCCTCTGTTATTTTTCTATCGATGGCAAGTAAATCTAAGGATATTATTGCGGTAGTTTTTTCTTCATCATCTATTACAAGTGATCTAGCATAAAGCGGGTCGTGAACCCCGATAGAAAGAGAAGTTCTTTCAAGATAACCTCCTAATGGAATATTAAAGGATGGAGTAATATCAACCTTCGGTACACTAATCTTAATCATTTTAATCATCTGGGAATCTTCGATAAAGTTGAAATGTAAATTTATTATCTACTTACTTTGAATAATAATGTTATTTTTGTTTTCTTTCTTTGTTTATTTCTCTCACTATTTCCTCTACGATGCTTAAAGTTCTCTCGATGTGTTCGCGTTCAATTCCACGGTGAGTAACCATTCTTACCATAGTTTTACTTCTTGTCAAAGCTAAAACGCCTCGCTGTTTCAATCTTGAAATAAAGTCCTCAGCAGTTACGCCTAGACCACTTACGTCAAAATGCACTATATTTGTTTGAACTCTCTTCAAGTCAACATAAATACCCTCAATTTTAGCTAAACCTTCAGCTAAAAGCCTAGCATTTCTATGATCCTCTTCCAGGCGGTCAATCATTTTTTCCAAGGCAATAATACCAGGAGCCGCGATAATACCTGCTTGACGCATACCTCCACCAAGTATTTTCCTAATTTTCCTAGCCTTCTCAATAAATTCTTCACTACCAACAACGAGAGAACCGATAGGGCAACTGAGACCCTTAGATAAGCAAAACATTAAATTATCAACGTGTTTCGTAAAATCTTTCACATCCCTTTTTAAGGCTACGGCAGCATTGAAAATCCTAGCACCATCCATATAAACTTTCAAACCGTAAGCCTTAGCAACATCACTAATAGCTTTAATTTGCTCCGGGGTGACAATAGTTCCACCAGCCCTATTATGTGTGTTCTCAATGCACACCAGAGTAGTCTCAGGAAAATGAATGTTCTTAGGTCTAATAGCAGCTTCAACGTCCTTAGGATCCATAACACCCATGTGACCTTTAACAGTAATGGGAAAAACACCTGCAATAGCGGAAATACCTCCAACCTCATACCAGTAAATATGACTGTCAGCTTCCAATATTACAGCGTCTCCGCGCTTCGTATTAGCCATAACAGAAACAAGATTAGCCTGTGTACCACTAGTTACGAGAAGAGCTGCTTCCTTGCCCATTTTCTCAGCGGCCATCTCCTCAAGCAAATTTACCGTAGGATCCTCTCTATAAACATCGTCTCCAAGCTTAGCGTGCCTAATAGCTTCAAGCATCTCCTCAGTTGGAAGCGTAACAGTATCACTTCTTAAATCAATAACGTCCCTCATTAAAATCACCACCAGTTATAAGGCATTAACTTCAACATTTATATGAATCTTACTCACTTCATCCTTTTAATTTGCTATTTTTGAAACCTTCATGTTTATAACACGGTGGATTCTAATATTCTCTACAGTGCATAGTGTAATCCTGAAGTGAAATAGATGGTGATGGGAGAAGATGTATATTTGGTTTTTTACTTGCATTATAGGTATGATTACGGTAATTCCCGTTCATTTTATATCAGTGGAACATTTAAAGCTTGAAGAAAAATATGGAAAAGAAAGAGGAAAGAGAATAGGAGAAATATGCGGTATAATTTCTGGCTGGCTGTTTTTCCTTTTTTGGATTGGAGTATGGATTTCACCTCAACCTAGATTTACCGTTCCAATTCTTCAAAGCATAGTAATAGGTTTACCAGCTGTAGGTTTAAAAGTACCTCTACTTCACCTGGTAATTTTTGCTCCGTTCTTTGTGTTGGGTGCTTGGTTTGGTATTAGTGGAGTAAAAGAGGTCACCTTGAGGGTTGCGGAAACGCATAGAACAGATAAAATCATTACTAAAGGTGTTTATTCTGTCGTTAGGCATCCACAATACTTGGGCGGATTACTTGCTCACGTAGGCATTTCATTTCTACTATCATCTCTCTACTCTTTACTGTCAACTCCATTAATAGCTGTAATTGTTTACCTTATATCGTGGAAAGAGGAAAAGGAGTTGACAAGAGAATTTGGTGAGGAATATGAAAAATATAGGAAAAATGTCCCAATGTTTATACCAAGACTGAGAAAGAAAACTAAGAGGAGTTCATTTAATGATGTGTAATTCTTTACTAATTTTGTCGTCCTATCCGGTTTTGCTCAGTGTGTTTTTCGATATTTTTATAAATACTAAGTGATTCTATGTACCTAGTGATACTAGGTATAAAGGAGGCATTTCATGGATGGAGTCGTTGAAGTTGAAAAATGGAAAAAGGAAATTAGACGCGGGGTCATTGAAATGTGTATCTTATCCCTGCTAAGTACTAAAGAAATGTACGGATATGAAATCTCAAAAATGCTCACCAAGCTAAGTGATGGTATACTCAGCGTCGAAGAAGGAACCTTATATCCTCTCCTACGTCGTTTAGAAGAAAAAGGGTACATTAAAGGAGAATGGAGGTTCAAAGAAGGAAAAGCAAGAAAATACTATAACATTTTACCTTTAGGCCTAGAAGTTTTGAACCAAATGAAAGCTTTTTGGTTAAAACTTGTTA
Source organism: Candidatus Baldrarchaeota archaeon (assembly GCA_016840485.1). Lineage (GTDB taxonomy): Archaea > Asgardarchaeota > Baldrarchaeia > Baldrarchaeales > DXJG01 > DXJG01. The sequence continues at coordinate 1,252 of JAEOSG010000074.1, read as the reverse complement.
ACGCTATTGATACAATATTGTTTTGAGGTGATATAAGTTGGGAGAAGAAAAAGAAGCATTAGAACTGGTTGAAGAATATTTGAGAGAAGTCAGAAGCTATCTACCTGAAGAATCAGCCGACGACATAATTGAAGAATTAAGAACCCACATCATGGATAAAGCTGAGGAAATGGGTGGCTTAACCGTTAAAAATGTCTACAGGATAATTAAAGATTTAGGTGAGCCCAGAGAACTCGCAAGCAGATATGTTGTGGGCGGAGAGAAAAGAAAACTCAGATTTGAGCTTGGTGTAAGCGAAGACATTTACCCATACTTTATACAAATGGTTTTCTGGATTAGCTTGCTACTAGTAATAGGCTACACAATCAAAATTATACGTTATGTCTACTCCGCTGGTAGTCTCGTAACAGTATTCGACATATTTTCAACCTTTGTCAACATGATGGTTTCAATAACGTTAACCATACTTTTCCTATACATTTTCATGTCGTTTATTTCCAGTAACCCAGACCTAAAAGAAATGTTCTGCAATTTTCTAAAAGACATATTTGGAGAACAGAAAACCAAGAGAAAAGAGAAAGCTAAATCATTTGAAAAGAAATTCGAAGAAAAAGTTAGAGAACATACATTGAAAATAAAATCTGTAGGAATATCAGCCAGTTTAAGCTTAATTGGCGGTATAATAGCTTTCATAATAGCTTACATAATCTACATATACGTGTTTACATTGCCCTTTAACTGGTTAATGAGAATGCTCTTACTAACATTTATTTTATACCTTATTGCAGACGGTATTCTAAACATTGGCCACTTTTTCTACATCAGCTACACCGAAAAGAAAAGCTACACAATCAACGTCATCAGCTCAATGATTTCCCTAATATTTGTACCATGGCTTATCTCGGCAAACATATTTACTGAAGAAATTCAAATCTTGATTTTCAGCATTCAAATGTTTGAAAAAGAAGACTTCACAAACTTCTTAAACTATTTAAGAGTAATTCCAATACCTCCAGAATACATTTTCTTAGCAAAACTTTTAACGCTTCTACTGCTAATGGTGGTCATTATCAACGCCATTATAGTACTACTAAGATATACGAGAACTGCTCCTAAAAAACAATAATTTTTTTCTTCTTGAGCTTTTAAAATACCATAATTCTATTGCATATTAATTGTAATCGCGAACTTACTACCAGATTTTAAATTAAAGTTTTTACCTGTCTCTTATACACATCTGACGCTGCCGACG
>JAEOSG010000233.1 GCA_016840485.1 Candidatus Baldrarchaeota archaeon | reverse complement strand
GAATACAAAATCTGCAGAAGCAGCGGAAAAACATTTTAAAATGCTAGGGTTGAAGACTAAGGTTTTGAAGAGTTGTTTGGAAACGGAGTTAGCTAAGCTTTTTGAGACTACGTATAGGGCTTGGATGATTGTGTGCTTTCAGGAAATGCATAGGATTAGTAAATGTTTTGAAGCGGATTTTGACAGTGTTGTAGATTTCATTGAGGATACACATCGTGTGCGGCTTGACAGACCAGTTATGTTTCCGGATGTTATTGGTGGGCACTGTCTTATTCCTAATGTTGAACTGCTTTTGAAAGCGTATGATTCAGAGTTTTTGAGGTTGATTTTGAAATCTAACGAGAAACGCAAAAAAGAAGTTATGGATGAAAGTGTTAAAAGGGAAGTTGAAAAAGTTAGGAAAAGGGTGGAAACCCTAGAGAAGGAGTTAATTAGGAGAGAGCATTAGCTATTTCTTTCGTGGTATTGGTTTGATGAAAATTACGTTTCAGGTGTTCATCTCCTGTTACTATTTCAGCTTTTTTATTAATCCTGTTGCATAGACTATCGAGTCGGTTAATCTCAAGCCTTTAACTTTCTTATGAGAATCTGAAATCAGTTTTGAACAGTTTTAAAGGCTTCAGGGGGGAACCCGTTTAAACGATACCCCCCTATCGTTTTTTATACCCCTCCCCCTAGATTTATAGAGTTTTTGTAATATGTTTCGGTTATGGTGGAAGACAAGGCGACGCGTATTGACAGGGCTATTTACCGTCCAGCCTATGAAACGGCTGTGGCTGTGCTTCCGGAAATTTAGGATGAAGAGCTGATTGTTTGGCCGTTAAGGAATGCTGCCATTTGGAATAGTTTTTTGTATTTTTGTCGTGACAAAAACCATGAGATATATTTGAGGATTTTTTCAGCTGAAGACGTGTGCACTAGTCGCCTTGTTGTTTTGAATTTTAAGAGAGTAGTTATTATTGTTAGCAGTAGTACAATGATTTTGTCTATTTCGTCGAGTTCTCGTAATACTGTAATGCTATGTTGAAGCAATTTTTGTCTAAGAGGTGCATACCATTTTCCTTCTATTAAATGAAAACCATATGCGATGAGTAGATCACGCAAACCTGCTTCTTCTGTGTATAATAGTTCATTTTTTGCGGCTTTCTCCACTAATCTAAGACCTTTTAGTGTTCGAGCTACTATTATCGAGACACCAGAGGTGTTTCCGGTAAACTTAGGGTGCCATGCATCTCCCGCCACGATGTCAGCGGCAGACGCCAAATGGTCTGTGCATAGCAAACATCCTAGCGGTGATGAAATGTTTAACGAAGGAAGGATTCCCCAGAATTTTGGTAAGGGAACAGCCAATTCTTTAAAATTGTTATTTAACTTGAAAAATATTCTTATTTCTCCTGGCCAGCCATCTTTTCTCGGTCCGATTGCTATGGGTTCAGCGTTTTCTGGTAAGTACTTCTTGATTATATGCTGAAGAAACCAAATTTCATTTACATGACCACATATAAGGCCCACGAAATATAGCTTATCTTCAAAGCCTCTCAATACTTTTTTAAGTGCTAATATTTGGCAAGGTAAGCCAACAATGCAAATTCGTTTTCCTTTTTTAAGGCTGTAGAGAATTTTTTTCAGGATGCGTAAAGAGAACGCTTTGAAGTATATGGAGCCTTGAGCAGATACCACGTCGCTTTTTTTATTAGTCAAAATAGGGGTTGGAGTTAAGCCTTCCATTTTTGTTACGAGAACTTTGTCAACGATTTTCTGTTTTAACATGTATAGAATAAGAGAAGTTACAACCCCACCGGAGGCAGCGTGATAACGAATATTATTATCAGCGCTGTAGCTGAAAAACACTTTCTCGATTTTTCCTACACTCGCTTTTATAGTGGTTTTTCGTCCGTAGAGGTTGTAAAGTGCAGGGCACGTCTTAATGCATAGATTACATCTGGTGCAGCGTGAGTAGTCAAAGTTTACCGTGACTACACCACGAATAACTTTGAGGTTTATTGCGTCTGTAGGGCAAAAACCTAAGCATAACCCACAGCCAACACATAACTCAGCCATCCGTTTATGTTGAGTTAGTAGATTCATATGAGTTGGTCACTCCGAGAGTTTAATGAGAGTTTTAACAGGAAGTTCCAGTGTGGGCAGAGCTTTATTGACGGCAAATCCTACAATTTTCTTATAGTAATCGAGGTTTTCGAGGATGTTTTCAGCCTTGCTAACAAAGTTTTCCGTTTTCAATGAGTTAACATCAAACATGTCCACTAAAAACGAGTTTATATCTAAACCAAGAAATGAAAGGACGTCAAGTAACTTCGTATCTGCTGATGGCAAAACAAATAATACAGGTACTCCGAAACTTAGTGCAGTTATTCCACCGTGCATACGACTTGTAACTACCATATCAGATGAGCTGTATAGCTTACAAGCGTCGACAAGGTTGGTAGGCACAAAAATTTGCAAAGTTTTTAGGAGTAAATTGTTTCCTCGCTTCCTTAAAACACGATTTATGTCATTTATAGCATCGCTAACTAAATTTTGAGAACTTAAAAAAATTTCACCGTCAAAATTCTTAGAAAGCCAAAGGATAAAATCTGTCATGCTTTTTAGATACAATGGATATAACTTTTCTCTGTTAAAAACATAGAAATAGTCCCTTCTTGGAACTATAATGATTCTCCGTTTTTTTCTCGCGGATGTTTTAGACGTAGCAAAGGAGTTACTAAGTAATCTCGCTCCAAATCCGCTGTCTAACGCCATGCCAGTTTTCTCTTCATTAATATTTAGATAGTATCTCAAAATTTCAAGCGAAAGTGGACCGCGCGTGTATATAAAGTCGAGTTTTTGCAACGAGTGACTGAGCCTTTTTACCATTAAAGCTTTTTTAAATATAGAACCCCCCCGACCGAAATGTTCAAGTCCAACTTTTGATATCGAAATAGGAGACATAACGAGGGGGCCACTTACAACCGAGTTAAATACATCATATTGAGTAATATAGCGGTAGATAATGTCACCAAGTGTATGTCCACCAACCATACCCGCGTCAAACCTACAATCTCGTAAAAATACTGAACTTATAAACCTATCAGCGTTGTAGAAAGTAAAATATTTTTCATAGGTGTCTCTTATAACTTTGATGATTTTTAAATACTTTCTAAGCGATTTCATTCTTCTTTTTTTGGTAATTTCCGTTTTTACACTTGTGGATTTATGCTTCTTCAAAGGAAACGATGAACGTAGTAATCGCCGAAAAGCCAGGTATCCTGCAGGGTTTAAATCCACAAGTTTGGCGTTAATGCTTAAATTTTCGAAGACAAAAAGTGAGTTTATCAGGTCTGGGCACATCAGCGTTATCTCAGCTTCGGGAAGCAAATCGTTAAGTAATTTAGTCGTAATATAATATTGGAGAGCATCCCCCAAGCCTTTGGGTGTAACCACACCTGCCACAATTACTTTTTTCATACAACAACACCGTGTTGCAATACTACAACATCTTCTGCCAATTTCCTAATTTTTATCTTTTAAATGTCCTGCTA
>JAEOSG010000232.1 GCA_016840485.1 Candidatus Baldrarchaeota archaeon | reverse complement strand
ATTTATACCGTGCGCAATCTGCATTAATGGATAGATGAAGTATTACTTTATGTTACTTTAATTAGCAATTATAAATTTTAGCGAAATCGGATGATATACTTTACATGAATTGCTACTAAAAGTGTTTGTATCCTATAAAAGGAGATTTCCTAAATGATTTCAACGTTTAATGAAGGTGTTTTGACAATTAGTTTCTCTTTTTTGGCTAGAAGATAAAAAGGCCCTACCTCACCTATTATCTGATAATTTCCGGGTTTTGCTTTTTCCCCGAATTCAACTTTTTGATCCCATTCCAAGCTGAATACTCTAGTTTCCCTTGGTTTTAAAACGATTCTTGTAATTGCTTGTGTAAATAGTTTATTTCTACTCCATCTATAAACTTCTTTGCCACTTTCATCGTAAACTACGAAATCGTATATTTTTGAGGTGGGGAAAAAGAGTTTAAGTGTTTTGTCTTGTGTATTTAATATTTCTAAGGAAAAAGAAAGAACTTCACCTGCCCTAAATCGTCTCTCTTTAATTTTTAAGGCTGCTTCTATCAATTTGCTAACTCCCAAAATTAGCTTTCCGTGTGAAGCCCTAGTAATTTGTCGAAAAACTTTATGAACTCCTTTTTCCTTTCTTCAACTCTAGGATCAACTTTCATATTTGAAGATCGCTGTGTGCCGCAGAGATCTGCTGCTAAACTCGCTGCAGCAGTAATATCGATCTTCGATGGATAGAATTCCTCGTATTCGTTTAGGCGGTCTTTCATCGATTTTTGATGAGTTAGTATCTCTGCTGTTAGAACGATTCCTTCAAAGGAGAGTCCATGTTCCTCTGCTGCTCTTAATATCTGCTCTATATCCTCCGATGCGAGTTGAGGATATTTTACCTTCAAAAAGTTTCTAAGTTTGTTTTTATCTTCTTGTACTTCGGCTTTGGTCCAATCTTTAATTCCATATGATCTTCTCAATATTATTGTTGACCAGTTTACTCCCAGCATGAAAAGTAGTTTAATGATTTTTTCTGTTATTTCCTTCGCATCTATTATGATATATTTTTGTAGTCCAAAAGGCTTCTGGTACTTTAATGTGTAGGTTCCTCGTTGAGCAATATTTGTCAAAATTGTTAGTTTAAGTGAGTAGATTTCTCTTGCAGGATATCTGGTAAGACATTCAAGAAACGTTAGGTTTCCTTGGCGAGGGTCATATTTTCTAACCATGAAACCGATTATGATATCTTTATTTGCCTGAAAGAATGTTCTTAATCCTTCTAGAGATGGATCTACACCTTGCCTTGTTAAATCGGATTCATCAATTGTTACATAATCTGTGAAGTCGGAACCAACACATAGCCTAACTAATTTAAGCTTGAACTTCTTAGAATTGCCAAAAACCTTCTTTAATATGTCTACAAGTGGAAATACTTCTTTTTCAAGTATTTCTGAATGTGCTATGACTGTTTCCCAAGGTTCTTGCTCTGAACTTAAAATATTTGACATGGGTGCTTCAGATGCATGAACATGAATTTTATAGTCGACTAAATCCTTTTTAAGGATAAAAATAGTATGAGAATCTTCCTTTATTACAGCCAGACTTGTATATTTATCTATTGACGCATAAAATGATCTCTCTGACGAATACGCTTCGTACCCTTGTTTTTTGCTAACCCAGAACATTAACTTTACACCCGAATTTCTCACGTAATTATATAATAGTAGGAAGTAAAATAGTTTTCGTAAGAAATATAAAACAATTATCGAGGTAATTCTGTTATTTCCCATTACAAATATGCTCGAAATACCATGAAATAATACTATAATGTATTTGGAAAGTAACATGTCTTGTAGAAGGAAAAATTTCTAATAGTTTAAATCATCGCGTAAGAATTAAATTAAGATTACGAAACTATTTATTTTGATGATGAGAGTCACCTCAAGGGACACAAGTCGTGAATGACTTAAACCCTGGGGTAGCTGAAAATAATACCTAACAGATAAAAGCTTCGCTTATTATTTGCATCTTTAAGTTTACGTAAATCTAAGATCTGGCAATCCTTTATTTTGAAATTGAAACTAGACCGTAGAGAGCAGTTTGGAGTTGAATAAAAGTGAATATCGATTTAAAACCACTTCCCCGTTCATTTTACGAAAGATATACGATTGATGTAGCCAAAGATCTTTTAGGGGTTCGCGGTTAATAGGCTTTCATAGAGTATTGGGAGCTTCGGTCTATCAACCGCTTCTCCATCATCGAGCTTAAAAGCTCTAATGGAGCTTTCAGGGTAACCCCTGAGCCCCACATCTGAAGGTTCAAAGCGGCCACGACATCTCTATCGAGAACGAGTCCGCACTTCTTGCATTTCATTAGCCTGCCCCCATAGGTCGCCATGCGACCAGAGCAGAGAGGGCAGGTCTTAGAAGAATTTCTTGGATTAACATATTTAACTGGCAGATCAAGCCACTTTAACTTGTATTCAAGCATAAACTGAAACATTCTAGCATTCCACTTCGAAAGTTTACGGTTAAGGTCTCTAGATTTACGTAGAACTCTGCTTTTAATGTTTCTCAGATTTTCAAGTATCACTCCGATCTTTAGTTCGCTTAGTTCTTTAGCTATTTTGGTTGTCAATTTATGCATAAAGTCTCTGACCCTATTTCTCTCCCTTCTGGAATATTTCTGCATAAGTCTTCTTCCTGTTGCAGATTTGTGTTTTGAGAGTTTCTGTATCCTCTTTCTCTTAATCTCATAAACTCTGTGGATGTGATAGAGCGGCTTAAGATCGTATCTAACAATTTTTCCATTGATTAGAGCGGTTATGTTGGTTAAGTTTATGTCGAATGAAGCCCAACCTTTAGGTTCGATGTTTTTCACGTTTTTCTTGAAGGTAATTATAAGCTTGTTTTCTGTTAGAAGTAGTCCACCGATGGAATTGAAGTCTTTAGGCAAATATTCATACTTTGTTAAGTTAACTTCTAGGTATCTTCTTCTAGGCTCGATACTTATCTTAAGAATACCATTTTTATAGCTGAATAAGGTATTCTTAATGTAAACGGTCTTCTTAGTAATTTCGGGCTTTGATTTTGCTTTTCCTCTGTTACGAAGCTTGATCCATCCCTTAACTAATCCTATGACTGAGTTTATGGCTGAATCAATGTAGTGTTTAGAATACGTCCAATCTTTCAGCAATCTATCTCTGAGTTCCCTTCTGTCTTCTTTCTTAAACTTTAAGTGGGCTTTTCCTCTTTGAGAGTAAACGATGTGAGAAAATACTTCTTTTAGTGTCTTCTTTTTCACTTCAAAATACGCATCAATTAAGTCCTTTGGAGACTCGATAGGAATGCTGTAAGCTTTAACAGCTTTTTCCTTCAAGTATCCTTTTCACCTCTGACTCAGGTATTCTATATCTTCCACTTGGAAGCTTTATCGCTTTTATTTTCCCCTCTCTAATCCACCTAGTCACAGTATGTCTATCAACATTTAGCATTTTTGCAACTTCACTAGGCTTAAACATTCGCTCCACATTTTCCATATAAGCCAAACAAACCAAACAAGTATATAAACTTATCTAAAACGCAACAGTTACGCAAGGCT
>JAEOSG010000231.1 GCA_016840485.1 Candidatus Baldrarchaeota archaeon | reverse complement strand
TAAATGTCTGTTTGCTCCATAACCGTCATTCGCGCAATAACTTCGCCCTTAAACCCGTTCCGCCTAATCAACTTCAAATTCTCAACAACCCGCCTAAAAGTACCCTTCCCCCTATAAAAATCCGTTAAAGCCTCATCCCCATCAACAGAAACCAAAATCGTGCTAAAACGGTTAACATACTCCGGTTCTAAACGGTCAAGAAGCAAACCATTCGTCTGAACAATAAAATGCTTCGCATACACACAATCCATTATACGATTAATCTCTTCCAAACAAAGCAAGGGCTCACCACCATAAAAAATTAACACGCAGTCTGGGTCCCGCCTACAAAACTTATCCAACAAGGCAACATCATAACTTATCTTTCTAGGCAAAGAATAATCAACCTCAAAACCCGAAAAATCCGAATCCAAATCCTCTAACGCCTCACCAAAACAGTAACGACATTCAAGGTTACACTCCGTAGTCAAAACTATATGAAAAAACATTTTCGCTACCTTTCAACCATATTTCTCCCTAATCTTCTTAGCCTTCTCAATGTACTTCTTAAGCTCCCTCTCTTTAATTTTCTTCTCAGGCAAAGTCTCCGGAGCAAACATCAAAGGAATAACAGCCAAAAACAAGAAAAACGCTGCAAGAGAAAAGGATGCGAAGACGCTTTCTTTAGGTACCGTTTTGAGTTGTGGAATAAAGAAAGTCACTATGAATTCGGACAGAAAAAACGGAATACCGCCGATTGCATAGTATTTTTCTTTACGATGATCAGAATGAGCCATATCACCCCACAAAACAAGAACAAACATAACGTAGAATATCCCCCAAGCAATTCCGTCAACTATGGAATAGAAATACCAAGATCCAATCCATAATGGAGCTAGTCCTATCACCGCATAGGCGATTCCAAGCGATACAAATCCGTAGATAATCACTCTCTTACGACCAATACGATCGGCAAGCAATCCTCCGACTAATGCAAAAACCGCACCGAAAATAGGCTCTATCACCCTATTAAACTCAAAAAACTCCGCCTCAAAAAAAGATTCAAAATAAGCTTTCTCAAAGCTGTCTATGAAGCAGAACATAAGTAATGGAACGAAATAAAGTAAAAAGGATCTGGTTCGTAGAACTAACAAAAAAGAAACTGTTTTCTTTCCATGAGATTCGATGAATTTAAACGCGGGAAGTGCCCAAAAACTGGTAATTCGCCAAAAAAATGAGGCAACACAAACTATGAGTATGTCACTTTTAAGGAGGATTAAAAGGGGAGGGACACATAAAGTGCTTAATAAGAATATTAATCCGCCTGTGCGTCCTCTGTTCTGGAAAGCTGTAGATTCTGCAAAGGAAGCTAAACAAGATGGCATACCTAAACCAAAAGAAAATCCAAGCGTAAAATTGATTACCAGTTGCATAATTATCGAATCGCCTGTCCACAGCAAGGGTAAGAACGAAACAAATGTTCCGAACAGTATCCACGCAAAAATTAAATGGAACCTTCTAATTTTATCCGACAGTATTGTCCCAATAAATATAGATGCTATTACCCCAAAATAGAAAGTGTTTATAATAGTAACTGTTTGCAACTCTAATACTCTGCTAGAGATACCTCTAACCATATAAAGCCACGTCAAAGTATTCAGCAATAGAAATGAAACTCTAAGGAACTTTCTTGTAGAGTGGTTGCCATCGTTCTGCTCTATTTGTTCGTAAGACACAACTGTCCCTTCAATTTTTATATTTCATGAAAGAAACTTAAGATTTGCCTAAACTGTAGATGTGTACAACAAATTTTATATATAAGTAAGGTACAAAAGACAATACAGGAGAAGGCAATGAGAAAAAGAAAGCCAAGACCATTTAGATTTAGATGGTGGTAAACTCCACCTCTTCCCATATATGTAACATAAAATCGATAAGTAATGTAAGGTTTGTCTTTTGGTATTTTATGATTTTTAATGCTGAATATGATTCTCTTGCAATGCTATCCATAACTTGTTTACAATGCCGGAACCCTCCGCTCTTTTCTATAGCATCTAAAATTAAATTGATGTCCCCTTTCTTTCTTAAGGAGGCTGAAGCTATAATTGAATTTACAGCTGGATTTTCCAACGCATAAAGCAATGGAAAAGGTAAACACTCATACTTTATCCTATGTCTTATCTCTCTAAAATCCATCAAATCTATTAAGTCATCTCTTAATATTGACAGCATTCCTAAACCTCTACCGTACCTGCCCAGCGCTTTAATCTCATTTTCGGTACCTTCACCAAGGATAGCACCCACCTTCATCAATCCCTCTATGTCGGCCGCTTTTTTTCGGACAACATGTAAATATTCATCGGGTTTAATGGTCTTCTTTCTTTGAAGCAAAATCTCTAAGGATTCAGCATCTGCAAGCTCAGAAAGCGCGGTTTTAATGTCTTCTATTACTCGCGAGAATTTCACGTTAGGAATTCGCCCACAAGCCTTATTGAGTAAAATAAATCCGTTAACCAAAAGAAGATCACCGACTACAAGAGCTATCTCTTTACCAAATTTCCCTACAACTGTTGCTCTACCATCTTTTGTTTTTGACCTATCTATTATATCGTCATGTATGTCAATGGCGCCACTTATGATAATCAGCGGGACGGCTATTGACTTGATATCCTCTGAACTTCCTCCTACAGCCTCACAGGACAAGGAGAGTAAGGTTGGGGTTGTTAAATCTTGCCAATACTGTTTCATAAAATATTGTAGAGCTTCACGTATTTCGCTGCATTCTATTTTCTCTTCAAGCACAACTTTTTTCGCTGTCTCAAGCAATTCTCTACCTTTTTCTTCTAAAAGTTTTCGCGTTTGCTTTACAAGTTTCTTGGTGATTATTTTCTTATATTTATTATTGCACATTTTTATCTTTTTATTTTATATCTTGTTTCTTATTTGTTCTTTTAGTATGTTGTGGTATGTTTCTATGTATTTTTTTCCTTTTTTTGTTATGGTGTATACTTTTCTTGTTCTTCCTCCTTGTTGTTGTTTTTGGCTTGTTAGGAAGCCTTTCTGTTCTAAACTGTTGAGCAGTGGGTATAGGGCGCCGTGTCTTAGTTTTACGCCGAATTTGGTTTCTACTTCCTTTTTTATTTTGTAGCCCCACATTGGTTCTGTGTTTATTAGCTTTAGTATTTGGATGTCTAGCAGGTTTTTGGTTATGCGTTGAACAATTTCTTTTTGGAAGTTTTCTGTCAATTTTTCACTCTCTGGATGTGTGCTGTTTTTGACTTATTTTATGTTTTGGTTTATTTAGATTATGTAGAAATTGGAATAGTTTCGGTATGCTTCGGTATGCTTTTTTATGTTTTGTTTAAGTATGAACCTTTATATTTTCGTTTAGTCTTTATAGAGTCTTGAGATATGTCCTAAAAGGGACATATTGTACACGTGTAAAACACACATACAGAAGGAAGGAAGAATGGTCAACAACTCAAAAAAGGTTCAAGTCAAACTGATGAAAGGACTCCTAGACCTAATAGTGCTCCAGTTCTTAAGCTCAAAGCCCATGCACGGCTACCAAATAATCACAAAAATCCGCAAAACCTTCGGAGTATACTTCGG
>JAEOSG010000230.1 GCA_016840485.1 Candidatus Baldrarchaeota archaeon | reverse complement strand
AGATGTGTATAAGAGACAGGTTTAGTATAACCTTATTTGGATAGGTATTAACTTCTAGATAGTAGTTGCTTGTTTGATTAACTACTTTTATGTTCTTGTCAGTAAAAGCTAAATTTCTGGGATTTGTTTAGTTATATCGTATGACACTAAACAGGAGAGTTTGCTTTACTGTTTTTCTTTTTCTAGTTCAAATTTTGATACTAAGTACTTCAATGTTCCTTAAAGGAAGTTGTGCTTCAGAAAACAGAGAAGTGGAGTTTAATATAATAGATAGCGGAGATATTAGCGGATATTTAGGAGAAGCATATTTTGTGGTGAGAACAGAAGATGAATGGGAAAGTCTCTGGGAAATCCACACTGCACCTCAACTGCACCCGCCAAAGATTCCAGAGGTGGACTTTTTAAATAATGTGGTTGTTTGTGCTTTTATGGGTAAACGCCCTACGTTAGGCTATTCTATATCTATTGAGAAGATTTGGACTGATGGGGAAAGAGTGCATGTAGAAGTAATTAAGTGTAGTCCGCCAGAAGATTTTGCTCTGGCAGAAGTAATAACATGCCCTTACGTTATCGTGTCAATGGAAACAACAGATTTGGATTTTGTCTTTCATGTGATTGAAGATGGAAAGATTGTAGATTATGTGCTTCCCGAATTTTCGGGAACCGCTTACATGCTTTTAATAATTTTTCTTTCTGTAGCGCTTGTTGCACTGAAATTTTCAAAGTTCGTAAGAGTATATGAATAAGCATTATCTACATGATTTTCGCTCAGTTTTAGACAACACTCTTCTAGATATCCTAAAAAAGGGGGGAAGATTAAGAACTACCTTTTGTTTTTAACGCGTTAAAAATGGTTTACACCTGTGTAAACGTGTATAGATGAATGCGATGAAAATTGCTGAATCAGCTTGCAGGAAACCAGTACCGTAGTCGAATGGCCCCCACGTATATTCCACAAGCTCACCCCAAGGTTCGTAGACTGTTGCTGAACGCTCCTCTAAGAATCTACTCAATCTATTTGTTAAGCCAGCGAGTTTTAGGATTGTCTGCATATCAAACTGATTAAGGTTCGGATATTTCTCGAGTACTAGAGCCGCTATTCCTGAAACATGTGGAGTAGCCATGCTTGTTCCTGAAACATAGTAGAAGCCGAATTCTCCAGCATATGGTCGGTAAGGTCCTACAATCCATGCTCCAGGCGCCGTGACGTCCAAATCACAAATTGATTGTCCTAAGGACGCGTTGGGTCTACCACTAAAATCTGTCAAATACAGTTGTAGTTTGTTTCCGAGATCATCTTCAGTCCAGAAGTTTTCAGGAACATCGCTTAGCCACCATGGGCTTGTTACGCCGTCTCCAATCCATTGCATGGTCCAACCGGCTGCGGCAACAGATATTACTTGCGGATAGGCTCCTGGATAGTCCATTCCCTCTTCGCCACCATTACCAGCTGCTGCAACAACAATGCACCCTTTACTTATGGCATAATCTATTGCTTCTTCCACTGCTGGAAGTGGAGATGCACCACCCAAGCTCATGCTTATGATTATCTTGATGCCTTCTTGTTCAGCTAAGTCAGCAACGTAACGTATACCTGAACTCACCATCCATTCGGTGCCACCGCTAAGAAGCACATAATAGCCTCCTGGAGGATAGTAGGCAACCCAAGCATCAAGGACAAGAACTGGAATTATTTTGACATTCGGAGCAACACCTTCTACTGAGAACACGCCCGGGATCGTGTAGCCAATTATGGTGCTTGTGACATGAGTGCCGTGACCAGACCCATAAGGTTCCATTGTAATAAAGCCTCTATCTTCAGTTGGATTATATAGGAGGAAAGTTTGATATTCTTCACTCCACTCTGCGTATTCATAGCTGAAGCCTTTGCCCCATTCCGTTACAATGTTTTCGGCTGGTAAATACTCCATCCAGTTACAGAGCAAACCTGTGTCCAGCACAGCAATATATATATCTTCACCAGTCGCACATGTCTTCTCAACGTCAACCATGTCCAAATTGTAAGAAAATTCTCCGCTTTCTGCAGCAACACTTTCTAAAGCAGCCTGATCTAAAGGTTGATATTGCACAGGATTAATATCGAAAGGCAGACTTATTCTTTCGCTTATACTATATTCTCCAGCACGAGTTATAGGCGTTGGAAACATTGAAATCAGTATGGCAAATGCAAACACTAGCACTATTATACATATTTTCTTTTCCATATGATATCTCCCCAAACTTTTTTGTCTTTTAGTATTTTAAAATCTTGTGGAATTTTCTTCTATGTGAAATAACTGTGTGGTTTTGGTAGCGGGGGGTCGATTTGAACGACCGATCTCTGGGTTATGAGCCCAGCGGGTTAATCCTGGCTACCCCACCCCGCTACCTTTATGCTAAGTAAAGGCATTCTTAAATATTTTCGTGAAACATTTTAGTATTACGTTTTCGCTTATGAATTGTTGGCGTATACAAGATGGATAGGCTTTACTTTCATCAAATATTCGAGCCTGTTTTTGAAAATCCAGTTTTTGTCCAAGGGCTTCCGGGTTTTGGAAATGTTGGAAAGATTGCAGCTTATCTTTTGATAAAGTTTTGTGGAGCGAAACCTTTTGCGGAGTTGTATTCGCCTTCTTTTCCAGATTATGTTTCGGTCAATTCGAAAGGTATTTGTCGTTTGCCAAAATACGAGTTTTACGCTGCTCATATGGAAAAGAACGATTTTTTAATAATGACTGGTGATACGCAACCCTCTTTTGACGACGTGGTGGCGCATTACGTGGTTTGTAACGAGATACTGGATTTTGTGGAAAAATACGGTTGCAACTTTATCGTAACAATTGGCGGGGTTCCGATAACTAAGGAAGAAGCGCAGGTTTACGTGGCTGCAACTTCGCCGAGGCTTGCAACAGAATTTATGGAAAAAGGCGCCGTAATCTACAGCAAAGGCAGAATTGTAGGCGCTACGGGCTTGACATTGGCGCTTGCAAAAGAACGCGGGTTGGAAGGCGTATGTCTCTTAGGTTCAACAACAGGGCTTAAAGCAGACCGTGGAGCTGGCTTTGCAGTTTTCAAGTTTCTCATGAAGGCTTTAGGAAACGAAGTAAAGGAAGGGTTATAAGACAAAACAGTAAATTTGAATTGTAACTGGAAAGTGAAAACATGCCAGCGAAAATAGATTTAAATTCAAAATTCTGGAAAACCTTTCTCACGTTGTTAGCGGTTTTCCTGATATTTGCTGGACCCACATATGTGGTTTATGCGTTGACAAACGTTCTTAACATGGAGTATATGCTTTCCATGGTTTCGGGCGGCATCCTCTTTATCATCGGTTTAGTGCTCCTTTGGTACCTAGTTAAAAATAAGGTTATTTCTTAAGCGTTTGTGTACCTCAGATACTCAGGGAGCATCATTTTCAGTAACTGGGATTCTTCATTGATGATCATTAAAAATGTATGCTTGTTGTGAAAACGGGTTTAGTTGTGTATGCCAAGTTAACAAAGCATATAAGATATGTCAAAAAATATAACAATTATGCAGA
>JAEOSG010000229.1 GCA_016840485.1 Candidatus Baldrarchaeota archaeon | reverse complement strand
ATGCTGCACCTCCTGAACTGTTATTTAACAAATTTTTAGACGAGTTGCCAAACATAAAATATCTTGTTGAAAATGGAATATGTGGAAGAATGAAAAGCTGTGTTCCTCCGATTACAATTCCAGCTTGGATGGTGATGACAACAAGCAAAAACCCCGGGAAACTAGGAATATACGGTTTTAGACATAGGAAAAACTATTCTTACACGGATATATGGATAGCAAATTATCGGAAAATCAAAGAAAAAACCGTATGGGACATTCTAAGCGAGAAAGGTAAAAAATCCATAGTTATTGGAGTGCCGCCAACTTATCCTCCAAAGCCCCTTAACGGCTACCTCATATCTTGTTTTATCACTCCGACAAACGCAAAACAGTACACGTATCCTCCAGAATTTAGGGAAGAAGTCGAGAAAATAGTTGGAAACTATATTTTCGACGTGGTTTTTAGAACAGAGGAAAGAGACAAGCTAATAAAAGGACTTTACGAGATGACGGAAAAACGGTTCAAAGTAATAAAATATTTGCTTAAAAATAAGGAATGGGATTTTTTCATGTTCGTAGAAATAGGTTTAGACCGTGTTCAACACGCGTTCTGGAAATTTTTCGACCCAGAACACCACCTATACGAGCCAAATAGCAAGTATAGTGATGTAATCGAAAACTATTACAAGTATTTAGACCAGCAAATAGGGGAACTTCTAAAAATAGTTCCTAAAAACACAAAGATCATCGTTGTTTCTGACCATGGAGCAAAAAGAATGAAGGGAGCTCTATGCATAAATGAATGGCTAATAAAAGAGGGATACTTAACCCTCAAAAAATATCCCAAACAAAAAACAAGATTGGAAAAAGCGGAGGTAGACTGGAAGAAAACCATGGCATGGGGATGGGGAGGCTACTACGCAAGAATATTCTTAAACGTGGAAGGCAGGGAACCACAAGGAGTAATAAAACCAGAAGACTACGAAGACGTAAGAGATGAACTAGCGGAAAAAATAAAGAATATACCAGGGCCAAACGGAGAAAAACTAGAAACAAAAGTAATAAAGCCAGAAGAATATTATCCAGAAATAAACGGGGAACCTCCAGATCTCATGGTTTTCTTCGACGATCTATATTGGAGATCAGCTGGAACAATTGGACACAACACGGTGTACCTACCAGAAAACGATACAGGACCGGATGATGCTGTACACAGCCAATACGGCATATATATTGTCTACGATCCTTCTCAAAACCTTAGTGGGAAGAAAATAGATATAGATATACTTGATGTAGCCCCCACAATTCTCCATCTTTTAGATATGGAACCCCCAAGCGATATGGAAGGAAAAGCTGTAAAGGGTGTGTAGGATGAGAGGTTTTGTTGTGTGGTTAACTGGATTACCTGCATCAGGTAAAACAACAATTGCAAGAAAACTTGAAGAAAAGTTGCGGGAACTTGGATGGGACACGGAAGTACTTGACGGAGACGAACTAAGAAAAGGTTTAAGTCAAGACTTAGGGTTCTCAAAGGAAGATAGATTAAAACATGGAAGAAGGGTAGCTTATTTGGCTAAAATGTTAGCTAAGCATGGAGTAGCAGTTATAGTAAGTTTAGTTTCACCGTATAGAGCAATGAGAGACTATGCTAGAAACCTAATAGAAAAATTCATTGAAGTCTACGTGAAATGCTCCGTAGAGACGTGTATGAAAAGAGATCCGAAAGGTCTTTACAAAAAAGCAGTACGGGGAGAAATAAAGAACTTCACTGGAATATCGGATCCCTACGAAGAACCGGAAAATCCAGAAGTAATAGTAGATACGGAAAAAATGGATTTAGAACAATGTGTTCAAAAAATTTTGGAAAAGCTAACAGAATTAAAATATATAACTTGACTGTAGCCAACTCAACATAAATTTTACCGTAGATATGTCTTAGAGATACCCTAGTCCACGAAGTCTCTCCTTTATTTTCTCCTCTTCTTCTGGTGTATATTCAAATTCTTCTTCCTCTTCTTCTTTTACAATTTCTCTTAAAACAAACTCCACGTATTCTTCAACACTCTTAAATTCTCCACCGCTTAAATCAACGTGTTTCTTAATTTCTTCGTATAAATCTTTAGGAATGTAAACTGCAACTTTATCTTCGCTCAAACTAATCAACCTCCAAAACATCAAATTTACATAATTAACATAAAAATCTTTGTATGAAAGGAAATTATCCTCTTGAAAATTCATGTACCTTTTTTTCAATAACTTTTGCCTTGATTTTCAAATTATCCCTTAAACTACCCTTTAACGATGTGTTTGACCTGATTAGTGAAATTCCATCCATCCATGAGGGAGTACCAATGTTGAAAAGGCTTAAAATTGTGGGAGCTACATCTACGACACCGCAAAAATCAAAATCTTTTAAGCGATTAACAGATGGGCCAGCGGCAGCAAAAACACCTTCAAAACTATGGTCCCCATGTCTATAAACACTAGGACCAACTACATAACTTGAGCTAACATACCAAGGGTCAATAGTATATTCATCGTTTGCAACGATCATCAAATCTGGAGGAACAAGGTCGTCTCGACCATTCCCATTGTAAAGGTTTTCAACGTCTACAACGTCACGAACTATAACTTCTCCGCTACTATCCTTAACGTTCAGAAGAGTATCGATAAGTTTTTCCTTTACAAGGGCTTTCCTTGAACGTCTAACAGCAAAATATCTAAATCTATCATCATTAATCCAAATAAAAGTGGCAGGACTAATAGTACCAGAAGCAAAAGCCAAAGTTTTACGTAAAACAAAATCATTTATACTAAATCTTCCGCGCTTAGGCGCACCACCCAAAAATAAATTATTAATTTTCCCAACTAAGCTTGCAAGTCTTTTATGGGAAGCACCCCAATAAATAGTTCTCAAACTGACACCATTCACAATATACTCCCTAATCAAAGAGCGAATATTACTATATCTCAACTTAGCAAAACCCTTCTTCACAAGCCAAGAATTCACAAGAAAAGACTTCTTAATAGGCTGAAAACCGTGATCAGAAACAATAAGCAATAAGCCCTCATCTTCATCCTTCAACAAGCTTAAAGCCCGTTGGATAAATTCATCAACAACCCTATAAGCTTTCAGAACCCATTTTCTCCACCCATTACGGCCCAAGGCAAAATGTTGAATCCTGTCACAAATAGTGAAAACAGGAAACATCAAATCCCAATTTCCAAGCTCTTCAGAGAGTCTAAAACAAGCTTCACCACGAACCTTAGCAACCTCAACCAAATCATCCACAGTACCATCAGGGTCTTTCCTAAAACGCCCCTCCAAACCATCAACATCAATCCTATAACCGACTTCCCTCAAAATTTTCCCAAATCTACTAGGATAAACAGACAACTTGGGAGAAGGCCAACCAGAAACCAAAACTCCATTAACCTTAAAAGCCGGATAAATCATAGGAGGATTTACAACAACACTTCTAAAACCAAATTTCCCAAGTAAACTCCAAAAAACAGGATATCTCAAAGCATTAACAAAACCCATACCATGAACACCATAATCACTTCCAATACCAACAAAATCAAACATACCATGCCTACTAGGTCTAACAC
>JAEOSG010000228.1 GCA_016840485.1 Candidatus Baldrarchaeota archaeon | reverse complement strand
CTAGGTATTATCGTTTTGCACGCCCTGTTTGAACTTGCAATTTATGGTCCCCAAGCAAATGTTAATATCCTTCTTTTCGTAGGAGGAACCTATTATGTGCCAGCCCTAGGCTACTTTTTCTTTTCTGCATTAATCGCGGCTTTCTTTTTTAGCTACTTTTGCTATTACACTGTCCGCGATTTGAAGAGAGGGGATACTGACAAGCTTTTGGACGCGTTTAAAGAAGAGTTGAGGAATTCGGAGAGACGTGTAAAAAACGATTTTGAAAAGAAGTTTGCAAAAATTTCCATGGACCAGTTCATGATGAGTCGAGAATTTAAAACTGTCGGAGCGAAAATTGTTGAAAACATGGAGAAGATGGAAAACATGTTTGGGGATTGGAGGAGATATCAAGATATTTTGGATAAACAAACTTCTGTCTTGAATAATTTGAAGAAGAAGGTTGAAGATATCAATCTTAGAATGACGCCTAAACCTTACCTGACAGGTTCTTCAGACGTGGAAAAGGTGGTTGGTGTAGGTAAAAAGACAGCTAAAGCTTTCAAGTCTGCGGGAATAAGACGTGTTGAGGAGCTTGTTGCAGAGGAAACATCTGTTTTAGCTGAGAGAACAGGGCTTTCAGAAAGTATTGTTGCTAAGATTCAAGCTACAGCTAAGATGCTCCTAGTCCCTGGAATTGATTTAAAGGTGGTCAAACATCTTCAGAAGATTGGGGTTCATTCTCTGGAGGAGCTTGTAGGTCAGAGTCCCATAGACCTTTACAGGAAGATTTTGGTGGCTGCGGGTAAAAGTAAGGATAAGCCTAATTTAGAAGAGGTAGCTTTTTGTGTTAGGATTGCACAGTATTATGTATTGCGTGGCTTAAATGCCTACGGTTTTCCTATGGTTTCTTTCCCTGAAAGTTTAACGCAAACAAAAAGATGATTAGGGAATTAGCTAATTAATGTTTTAGTATTGTTGACCGTTATAGCAGAGTTTTAGACTTTCTTTAATTTTCGCCGAAGAGTTTTCTTAGGGAATAGCTATTTTCGTTTTGTTGCGGGGTTGTTTGCCTTTCTGGTTCTGGAGCAGCCACTACGGTTGGGGAGGGCTTGAGTTTTCGTTCAAGTTCGTTTATCCTTGATTCAAGTTTTTCCACGGTTTCTGTTTTTATTTTCAGTTTTTCTTCTAATTGTTGAATGGCTAGTTTTTCTTCTAGAAGCCTTGCTCTTTCTTCCAAGGTTTTCTCTTTTTCTTCTATCGAACGAAGTTGGAATTCTAGTTCTGCCTTTTTCTTTTGCAGATCTTCGATTTCCTGCCACAGAGTCAATTATACGCACCTGTTTTGTTTTTGCTGCGTGGTGGATAATTAGGGTTGTGAATTGAGAATTATGTTTTTGACTATTGATTTTAGCTTCTTAAGATAAATATTTGTGGATGACGGCTGTATTATTGGTATTTAAAATGAAACGTGATTCCAAGGAGAAGTCTAGCGATTCTGAAAAATGTTTAGAAACGGATTTGATGGAAGAGGCTAAAAAAGAGGCGGGTAAACCGCTGTATCTTGCTAGGTATGAGTAATTCACTTCCAAACATTTTTAATTTTTATATGATTCGACAGGTTGAAACTTTTGTATGGTGCGTCAATAGTTTAAGAATCATTAGAAAAGCGTATCATAAAGCTTTTATAGGGTTGTGTATGTTAGGAAATGAAAGGGTAAATATCATGATGATTCAGAAAATAAAGAAATTGCTGAAACTGCTGGGTTTTGCTATTGCGGTCTGGGTTTTGGCGGTTTTTTATGCCTTTGCAAGATTAGGGGAATAGTGTAAAGGAACAATTAAACTGCATTCTTTTATTCATGAGAATTTACGGTTTTAGACGCTAATAAATTAGGTACCCCCCTCTAGATTTTCTAAACTCTAAACTTTTGTTTCCAGAAAACAACGATTTAGTATACACTACTACGTCTACGCAAATAATCTTTAAAAGGGAGCGTATTACAGCCTATTTTCTTGGAACAATTTTCTTTAGCGAATGGAGGTCATAAAATTTTAGTAAGTTTTAATAATGTCTTAATTTATACTTTGTTTTGCTTTTTGGTTTGTTGGAATGAGTTAAGTATGGGGCGTCATCGTAGGGGTAGAGTTCAGATTCTGACAGATGTCCTAACCTTGTGTCTGAGGGGTGTTAAGGCAACCCACATTATGTATCAAGCTAATTTGAGCTATTCTACGCTTAGAAAGTACTTGTCTGCTGCTTTAAGGCAGGGGCTGGTTATTAGAGTTTGTAAAGATGATGGTTCTGTTGTGTATTGTATTACGGATAAGGGTAGGCTTCTTTTAGATAGGCTCAAAGAAGTAAAATATGTTTTAGAGTTTTAAGTTACGGAGCATATGGCTATTTCTTTTCTTTTGGTTTTTAGCCTTATTTTTAGCTCTAGGTCGTTTCCTGTGTAGTTTCCGATGAGCATGTCTTGGATTTGTATTTCCTTGTATTTTGGAAGAATTATTTCGCCGACTGCTGGTTTTTCTCTCTCGATTTTCTGGTTTATTCTTATTAGCCATTTTGGTAGTACTAATTGTCCAGTTTTGGGGTTATATTCTATTAGGTTATGGTGGCTGAGATTTGTTAAAATTGTATGTAGCTTTTCTTGTGGGATTCCAGTTTCTTTGGCTAGTTGTTTGATGTTGTTTACGGTTTTTTCTTCGATTATTGTTAGAAGGTCAGCCGTTGTTGGCATAGGTTTAAATTTGTGTGTGCAGTTATTAAAAGGGTTAGGAATTTTTTGTCTATTTTATTTTTGGTTTTTTGTAGAAAAATAGATTTTTGTTCTAGACAATTAGACTAGATGTTTCATTCGTATCCACTTAAATAGGGCGAATAAGAATAAAATGTAAAATGGTGAGGGAGAAGAAAAGAGGACTAGGAGTTTAACTAGTCTTTTCTTATCCGCTCCTGTCAG
Organism: Candidatus Baldrarchaeota archaeon; assembly: GCA_016840485.1. GTDB lineage: Archaea > Asgardarchaeota > Baldrarchaeia > Baldrarchaeales > DXJG01 > DXJG01. Next base: position 669 of record JAEOSG010000228.1, on the reverse strand, counting down.
GGAGGGATTTGTCGAGTGGAAGCTTTAGCGAGTAAGGAACTGGTGGAAGAGCTTAAGAAAGAATGGAGAAGTCTGTGGAGGGAACGTATAGATGATAAGGTTAGGGCTGAGGGAATTGCGGACAAGGATTATGGCATGCTGTTTGTTGAAAGGGGCACCGTGATTTTTGCTACTAGAAAGTTTAAGATGTTGAGTTTTAGGGAAATTTTGCAGTTGCACGGCGTGATTGATGTAGACCGTGTTGTTGGGCCTCACCCTTCTGTTGGGGGTTGGGGCAAGTTTATAAGGACCGTGATTGCTCCTCAAAGGTCTTCTAGGCGTGGACGTATAAAACGGGCTCGGCGGTATTTTGAGGGTGAAAAGCAGAAGCAGCAGTTGAAGAAGGGTGGGCGTGGCTGGCTTCACAAAGTCTAATTTCTAGATGAGAAATTTTCTACCTTTCGCTTTTAGGCTACAGTTTGAGGTGTTTTTTTGGGAAGTTATAGGAGTAGATTTGATATTATAGCGGATATTCTGCGTGTTGTTAAAGGTAATGATGGTGCTAAGAAGACGCAGATAATGTATGGGGCTAATTTAAGCTATAAGGTTTTGACAAGATATTTGGGTGAGGTTTTAGAGGCTTGTTTGGTTAGATTTGAGAAGAATAGGCGTTGTTACGTTCTTACCGCG
>JAEOSG010000227.1 GCA_016840485.1 Candidatus Baldrarchaeota archaeon | reverse complement strand
AGATGTGTATAAGAGACAGATATCGCACCAATGGCCAGCTCCAGCAGAGGGAAAGGGAGATTTCAGAGCAATTTATCTTCAGAAATTTGCGGAACGGGTTCAGGAAGAGACAAATGGTAGTTTAAAATTCGAGATTTACCCCGCTCAGTCTTTGTTTAAGGCTAAAGAACAGTTCGAAGCTATGAGCAAAGGAGCCTTGGATATGTCCTTTTATCCTTTGATTTATGCTGCTGGGAAAATACCGGAATTCGGCATTACTTTGCTTCCATGTATAGTAAAGGATTACGACCAAGCAAAAAGGTGGAGAAACTCTAAAGTCGGAGATCTTATTAGGTCGCTATCTGAGGAAAAGGGTGTTAAGATCATGGATATGGTTTGGGAGACAGGCAATTTCGCAAGCAAGAGCCGTCCAATAATTATTCCAGAAGATGTAAAAGGGCTTAAGATGAGAGTTCCAGGTAAGTGGTTTGAGAAGGTGGTGACTGCAAAAGGTGCTTCAGTTACTTCTATGTCATCTGCGGAAGTATATGAAGCGCTTAGAACCGGGGTAATAGATGCTACCGCAACGTCAGACGGCTCGTTTGTGTCTTTCCACATTTATGAAGTGACCAAATACTTTACAGCTGATACGAAATATTCTACGGTTTGGGCTCTTGAATCCCCCTGTATAAGTTTGAAAACGTGGAACGCTTTGACTACAGACGAACAACAAGCAATTCTTAAGGTTGTTAAGGAGTTAAGGAACTATTTAGATGAGAGTTCAGAGAAAATGCGCGAAAAAGCAGCAGAAACTTTTGAATCGCATGGAGTGGAAGTACACGATATGTCACTTGCTGAGTGGAAAGAGTGGAGAGATCTTGCAGAGGATACTGGCTGGAAGATTTATATAGATGGGGTGGCAAGGGGTCGCGAGATTATTGACATGGCGTTAAAAGTTTAACTTGGGGGTAAAATTTTGTTTTTGCTCCTCGAATCCTTTTTTATTTTTGTTTTAATACTCTTGGTCTTGTTAAGTGGATTACCAATCTCTTTTGGTTTTGCCTTGATTACATTACTTTTAATGTTCATATATTTCCCAGAGACAATAAGCTTTATCGGCACATACCTTTTAAGTAATTCAAGTGAGTATGCACTACTTGCAGTTCCATGTTTTATACTCCTTGGTGCTGTTATAAGTAATACCAAAATTGGATCTGATCTTTTCGAGGCAGCTAACAGGTGGTTGTATCGCCTTCCAGGCGGTCTAGCTACAACTACAACTGTTACTTCGGCGGTTATAGGCGCTCTATGTGGCGCAAGCACAGCTGGTTTGGCCGCTATCGGAAGAGCGGCTATCCGGGAAATGAAGTTAAGGGGTTATCCAGATACTATAGCAAGTGGCTGTGTAGCAATAAGCGGAACTTTATCAATTCTTATACCTCCAAGTATCCCTATGATCATTTATGGTATAGCAACTCAAGTTTCAATAGGAAAACTATTTATGGCTGGTGTAATCCCTGGAATCATTCTAACGTGTTTGTTTTCACTATATAATGTGTTTTACTTTAAAATAATCAAAAAAGATAAAGATACACTTATAGATAAAAAATATACAATGAAAGAGGGGATCGTTATACTCCCAAAAGTAGTACCTTTTTTATTGATAGTAGTTTTCATCATATATTCTCTCTATTTTGGAATTGCTACTGCCACAGAAGTTGGTGCAATTGGAGCGATAGCCAGCATTATTTTATCGTTTATTATCTATAAAACTGGTATTAGAGAATATACAAATGCAATTAGGGAGGCTACCGGTGATACTGTTATGATAATGTTTATGGTAATAATGGCTAGCGTATTTGGTCAAGTTATAACAAAGACATATGTAGTTCAACAATTTATTTCCACAATAATTGCTCTAAATTTATCACCATTTATTATATTTATAATATTAAATACTATCGTTCTACTCTTAGGTTTTTTTTTACCCCCTATAGCAATAATCTTGATAGTGATGCCGTTATTCATGCCTATTATTAAAATAGCTAATTTTGATCTGATTTGGTTTGGAGTTATCATGATCCTAAATTTAGAAATTGGTCTGATAACACCACCTGTCGGATTGAATTTGTATGTTATCAATAGATTATACCCTGAAATTCCAACTTCAGTGATTATACGTGGAGCAATTCCTTACCTACTTCTGATTTTGATGGAAATCGTGTTACTTTATTTCTTCCCAAAGTTAGTGCTTTGGTTACCAAATAAAGTTATAGGTTAGTAGGTTAGTAGGAGGTGTGTGTATATATATATGGAGTTGGTAAGTCAGTTATACACAAAAATGGAAAAGAGGGAGGTGAGATTGTGGATCATGTCACAGAGGCATTTGTTAATTATATAACATCTCTCGAGTTTTCTAAGCTTCCAGAGACAGTTATCGAAAAATGCAAAATCCTTTGCTTGGACCTTCTTGGTATCCCTTTCAAGGCTTCAGAGCTCGAATCAAGTAAGATTTTGATAGAGTCTGTTGGCAGGGAAAAAGGAGACCACTTGATCCTTGGTTTCAATAAAAAAACAACCCAGAGGAGTGCGGCGTTGATAAATGGATGCCTCGCACACTCTCTCGAGTTCGATGACACGCATAGAGAAGCAAGCATCCATCCGGGAGCGGCAATAATTCCGCTACTTTTATCCTATGAACCGGATGGGAAATCCTTTATCGAAGGAATGGTTGTAGGCTACGATATCGCATGCAGACTTGGGATGGCGATTAATCCAGCAGAGCATTATGCCAGAGGCTTCCATGGCACGGCTACATGTGGACTTTTCGGTTGTGTTGCTGCTGGGGCGAAAATTTTAGGCTTGAATGCTGAAAAAATCCAGAACGCTTTTGGAATTGCTTTAAGCATGGTGGCTGGATCGATGCAGTTTCTTGAAAATGGGTCGTGGAACAAAAGGCTCCACCCCGGCTTGGCTGCATCGAATGCAATTCTGGCTTTAAATCTTGCAAAAAACGGATTTGTGGGGGCTGCAAAGCCTTTTGAAGGGAAATATGGATTTTTGAATTCTTACTCAGCGAATACCCATCCTGAGAAGGCTTTAGAGATTGGAGAAAGGTATGAGGTTATGTTTACGGGAGTAAAGCCCTATCCCTGCTGCAGATACACACACCCGGCTGTAGATCTAATCCTTCGTTCACATATTGACCCAAAAGAAATACTGGGTATAGAAGTTGAACTCACTTCTGCCGGCTACGGAATATCCGGTAATCCGCTTGAAAGGAAGCAAAATCCAAAGAATACTGTGGATGCTCAGTTCAGCATGCCTTTTGCCCTTGCCGCAGCCATTGTGAAAGGAAGGTTAACAGTTTCTGAATTTAGTGAAGAGATAATTTGGAGTAAGGAGATAAGGAACTTGATGAAAAAAATAAAAGTTTCTCCTAGCAAAGAATTAGACAAGGAGTATCCGAACAAATGGCCGGTTGTACTTAAAATAAAAACGAAGGATGGACTTTTGGAGCTAAAGAAGGACTATCCAAGTGGTGAACCAGAAGATCCTTTGAGTTTTAAGGAAGTTTCAGCAAAATTCAGATCTCTCGTTGGAGATAAGGT
>JAEOSG010000226.1 GCA_016840485.1 Candidatus Baldrarchaeota archaeon | reverse complement strand
GATATAAGCGTTATGGAATCTTGTTGTTTCTGCATAAGTTTGAGGTAACTACAGTTGGTTATATCAAGTTCCAAAATAGTCATTGACGCTTCTTCTATTACAAAGTTCCTTTTACTAGGTTTATAAAGCATTAATTTAAAGCCTTTAACATTAGTCTTCGTAGACAAGCTTACTAATCAATACAATACATAAAAATACTAAAATTAAGTTGATCAGCAAGGGAACTAGCATTCCTCCAAAAAGATCGTATAATATGCCTCCTATTGTCGGCGCTGGAAAAGATATTAAACCTCTAAATGCTGAATATTTTCCTATGGCTTCTGCTCTTCTAATATCCTCTACATGATCTGAAATATATGCTAATACCGCTGGAACCCATGTTGCTGCACATAAACCCATCAAGACCTGCAATATGATGAATATAGTGAAATTTGTAGTAAGGATGAATCCTGAAATTACTATTATTCCTATTAGTTCCGAAATAATTAGGTAGGGTTTTCTTCCATGTCTGTCCACAAGTTTCCCTATGGGTACTTGTGATAATCCCATGGATGCTGAGAAAGCTGCTGAAAGCACCGCTAACTGTTTTATTGTAAATCCATATTGAGCGTAGAGCATGCCGTATAAAATTTCCATTCCAAGACCCCAAGCGAAAGCATCAAGCGTAACGGCGAAATAAAATCCCCTTAGACCTTTCTCTGGTTTTAAAAGCTCTTTAAATATCTTCCTAACATCTAATTGTCTATGTTTCTCGATTTGAATCGACACATCTAAAGTTTCTTCGAGAAATAACGTGATTAAAATTAGATTGGTTATGGTTGCTGCAAAATATGTCCAAAAAATTATTCTTAGGCCTTTCCATCCTACTAGTAGCCATGTTAATGCAGGAGCAATAATTCCCATAAGTACTGATGGAGCTGTAAGAACCCCAAATGTTGTTCCTCTCACCTCTCTCTCAACTGATTCAGCTGTCAGAGCTGTCCATGCTGGATTTGAAAACGCCATTGATAGTCCCATTAAAATTACTCCTGGGATCAGGAAAACCCATGAGGTTGCCATAGCATATAGCAGAAGCGCAAAGGACAGTAATATACTTGCAAGTATTAAATATCTTTTTCTCCCAGAAACGTCCGCCATTTTTCCAGCTACGGGTTGCATGAGGTTCATTGATAAGGATGAAATGCTAGAAATCCCGCCCAAAAATGCCATAGAGGGATTTAATGTTAACACGAAAGGTTGCCACACTATTTGGAACATGTTGTTTCCTAAACCATCTATTGCGGACTGAACAAACAATACACTGACATTCCTTTTCTTAAATCTTAGTTCAGTGGCGCTGCCTGTTTCTTTCAACCCTGCAACCTCATAGAAACATTTATTGGGGGTAAAATTGCTTTTCCCCAACTTACTCACATCTCATAAATTACGTTGTGAAATGGGGGAAGAAATTCTAAATTAAATAGTCTTTAAACTTTTTGCAAATTTATTGCTAGTCTTATTTTGTTTAAAATTAATTAAAAAGTAACAGGTTTATTTGATCTATAATTTGAAAATAAATATAATAAAAATGTTTTTTAGAGTAGGGCTTTCTCTATTCTTTTTGTTAGTTCATTTATAGCGTCCTCTCGTGCTTTTACCAATATTAGTTTTCTAATTAGGTTGGGGAAAGTGTAGATTAGTTTTCCTTTCTCTTTCTTTATTAATCCTAGTTGTTTTAAGTTTCGGATACTTTTATCAAATTCTTCGACTGGATACTTGTCTATTAAAGCTGCTACACTTACCCTACCAAATTGTTTTACAATTCTCAGTATTTCTCTTTCCAGGGGTGTTAGTCTGCTTATTAGGTTTATTGCATGTCTAACTATTATTTCTGCCCCTGGGATCTCTATTCCTTCTAGTTCTATTTTTACTTCAGGTAGCGGTTTTATCTCTGGTTTTGGTTTAGGTGCATGTACTTCATGCTTTGCGTGTTTAGGGCAAAAGATACCTCCACATTCATCGCATCTGAAAGCGTGTTTGTCGCAAAGCGTCGCATTGCAGTAGTCGCAGTTTTTAACATGTTCTGGGCAAAGTATTGTGTGACATACTTTGCACTGTTTTAAGTCTTCTTCACATAGAAGTGTAAGACAATAGTGACAAACGTATCCCGTGCTTAGTGTTTTTCCGCATATATTGCATTTTCCTATCTCTCCAGCCATGTCGAAGGTTCTTATTTTGATTCTCAGTTTTTTACTTGTGTTTTTGTTTTTGATGGTTGCTATTGCGTATACGTGGGGTACCCAGAGGACTATGGAGTCAATTAAGGTTATTTCTTTGGGTTTGGGGAGAATCCATTCATCGGTTATTTGCATTTCTTTGGCTGAGAGGATTTCATTTCTGATTTTCTCTGTTTCTTCTTGTTTTTCGCTTTGTAGTTCGTTTAGTTCTTTTTGAAGTTGTTCTAGCTTTAGTTTTACTTTTTCTATTTTTCCTCTTATTCTCGCCAAGCTCGCCTCTACACTTTTAGCTTTCAGTTGTAGTTTTTGGTCACCGGTTCTTTCGAATTCTTCAAGTAGCTGTGTTCTTTTCTCTTCTTCTACTCCTTCCTGTATTTCTAGCGATTTAAGTTCCGCTTCGGCTTGTTTAATTGATACTCCGAGTTTTGAGATTTTCTTGTTATATTTCTCCTCAATTTTTTCGATTTTTTCCGTCAATACGTTATTGTAAAAGTCTTCTAGGGCTGTTAAAACTTCATCTTTATATAGAGATGTATTTTTGCGTAGATAAACGTTTAAGAAGTGGTCTAAGAGTTTTGAGGGATCCTTGTGGACGGGAATGGCGTATTCAGCCTTAAATGGCTTCGATGTAAAGTCGCTGTGTTTCAAGTTTTTAAGGGAAAGTCCCATGAAGTCTTCCGCGTCCCAATTTATGTTTTTCTGAGTTAGAGGAATGGTTCTTTCGAATACTAGATCTCCTACATGTATACTTCCTCTTATTGCTGGAACACGCTTCTCCATTGAGACTTTAGCTTTTAACATCAATAGAGGAACGTAGAAAAAGTGTTGTTCCTCGATTTTTAGATCATAGTTCCCCTTTACAAGTTCTTTAACAAGTTTTTTAATGTCCTTAGGTGAGATTTTCGATTTTAAAAACTGTTCTTTGAGTTGCACGATTTCGGGTTTTGCAGGGGAAATCTCGTATTCGAGTTCTTCAATTTCCTTTACTTCAACTTCCTCTTTTGGTGGTGTAATAGCTATTTTACTTGTAATTTCTTTAATTTCTTCTTCAACTAGCGGTCCACGGTGAAACGTCATTAACCATCTAGTTTTCATAAGTTTCGGTGGCCCTAAATTAGGATTGTAAAATAGGAATTCTCCTGTTTGCAATCTACTTAGGGAAGACATCAAATATTTGTAGTGTTCTGCTGTTCCTCCTTGGGCGTCAAGGAAGCTTCTTAGCCCTTCTCCTATTTTGTCTCTGTCTCTTTTTGTAAGCAGTCTTCCTATTATCCATGTGCTTACGTTTGTGAGGATTTTATAGTCTACGTCGCCGGGGTTTTGTGTGGCGAGAATGCATCCGACACCGAAGGCTCTGGCCTGTTTTATAAGGAGCATGATGTAGCGTTTGCTTAATGGGTTTCTTGGATATGGGGGCAGAAATCCGTAGACTTCGTC
>JAEOSG010000225.1 GCA_016840485.1 Candidatus Baldrarchaeota archaeon | reverse complement strand
AGAGATCGAGGAATACACCCACTTTACTCTAGGTGCTCGCTATTTTGCAGGTGCAGCGGGAATTCCCTTTGTTCCAATTATTCCAAGCGTTTTAGGCTCTGATCTTCCAAAGTACAATAAAAACTTGAAGACTATTAAATGCCCATTTACAGGTAAATTGCTTTGCGCTATCCCTGCTTTGAACCCTGATGTTGCTATAATTCATGCTCAAAGAGCCGATAAAGAAGGAAATGTACAAATGTGGGGTATAATTGGTTCAAATAAGGAAATAGCAATGGCAAGCAAGAAAGTGATAGTTTCCGTGGAAGAGATCGTAGATAGCGAGGTTATACGTAGGGACCCCAATAGAACGATTATTCCTGCGTTTAAGGTCGATGCTATAATAGAGGAGCCTTGGGGTGCTCATCCCTCCTATACACAAGGCTACTATGATAGGGATAACGAGTTTTACCTTGAATACGATAAGTTAACAAGAACTGTCGAAGGTATGGAGAAATTTCTTAATGAATGGGTTTATGGTGTTGAAAACAGGAAGGAATATTTGAAGAAGCTGGGAGTTGAACGAATATTAAAACTTCTACCAAAAACTTACAGTTCGATTCCTGTTGACTACGGATATTATGGTTAGAGGTGATATTAATGAGTAAGAAATATGCTAAGGATTATACTCTTCGGGAAATGATGATTGTTGCTGCTGCAAGAGAATTAAAAAACGGAGACAAAGTTTTGGTTGGCATTGGAATTCCGCAATTAGCTGCTATTTTAGCTCAACGAACACATGCTCCAAACCTTAACATAATATATGAGTCAGGTATTTTTGGTTCTAGACCAGCCAGATTGCCTCTTTCAATAGGTGATCCGACGATTGTGAGCGGTTCTGCAGGTGTTTTCAGCTTCTTTGAAACTTTTGCCTATCTTCTTCAGCGAGGATATATCGATGTGGGTTTTATTGGAGCTGCTCAAATAGATAAATATGGAAACATAAATACAACTGTAATTGGAGACTATTCTAAACCGAAGGTTAGACTTCCTGGAAGCGGCGGGGCCTGTGCAATTTCGTCCTTCGCCAAAAAGGTAATAGTTATTACTCCCCATGAAAAAAGGCGTTTTGTAGAGAAACTGGATTTTCTGACAAGTCCAGGCTTCTTGGAGGGGGCTGGTTCAAGGGAGAAAATAGGTTTGCATGGTGGAGGCCCGAGTGTGGTTATATCTACGCTGGGTATTTTACGTTTTGATCCTAAAACTGGAGAGATGTATTTGGATTCTTATCATCCAGGGGTAGCTATTGACCAGGTTAAGGAAGCTACTAGCTGGGATTTGAAAATATCTCCAAATGTTAAGGAAACCGAGCCTCCAACTGAAGAAGAAATCAGAATATTGAGAGAAGAAATAGATCCCATGGGAATATTTCTTAAAAAGTAGATTAATGTGGTGAGGGTTTAAAGTGTATAAGGTTGCAATTATAGGGGTTGGACAAACTAGATTCGGCGAATTCGCTGATAAAGGCGTTAAGGAACTTTTTGTTGAGGCTTTTCTTGAGGCTATAAATGATGTTGATAAGGGCATTGACCCAAAGGATATAAAGGAAGCTTATATAGGGAATCTTGGTGTGGGTGGAATTCAGCTTGGAAACTTTTCCTCAATGGCTGTAGATCAAATAGGTTTGCATGGTATTCCTGCTACTAGAGTTGAAAATGCGTGCGCATCGAGTGGCTTTGCTTTTCGAAGCGCAGTAATGGCAATTATGTCTGGTGTTTGCGATGTCGCTCTTGCCGGCGGAGTTGAAAAAATGACTGATATTCCACGTGATAAGCTTAGATACTGGCTCGGTGTCTCCGGTGACACTGAATGGGAAAGACTTGCTGGTATGACTTTTCCTGGAGTCTACGCTTTAATGGCTTTAAGACACATGCATCAATATGGTACGAAACGAGAACATTTAGCTATGGTTGCTGTTAAAAATCATAAGAATGGAGCACAGAACCCGAAGGCACATTTTCAAAGGGAGACAACTCTTGAAAGGGCTTTAAATAGTCCGATGGTGGCATATCCGCTTACAATATTTGACTGCTGTCCTGTTTCAGACGGCGCATCAGTTGCAATTTTATGTAGAGCTGATTTAGCCAAAAAATATACAGATACGCCAATATATGTTGCTGGTTTTGGTGCTGGAACTGATAGGTTATCACTTTTTGAAAGAGAAGATTTCACCACTCTCATGGCCTCCGTTCTCGCTGCTAAGCAAGCTTATAAAATGGCTGGAATTGAGCCTAAAGATGTTGATGTCGCCGAAGTTCATGACTGTTTCACTATAGCTGAGATTATCGCTTACGAAGATTTGGGTTTCTGCAAAAAGGGTGAGGGAGCAAAATTAATTGAAGAGGGAGAAACCGAGATAGGCGGTAGAATACCTGTAAATCCAAGTGGAGGATTAAAAGCTAAGGGTCATCCTATTGGAGCAACCGGTACAGGTCAAATATATGAAATTGTGAAGCAGTTGCGTGGTGAGGCTGAGAAGAGAAGTAGACAGGTGAGTGGAGCAGAGATTGGTTTAACACACAATGTTGGTGGATCTGGTGGCACAGCTGTTGTTCACATACTTAGGAGAGGGTGATTTTATGGAGAGTAAATGTGGAATTGTAGGATATGGCGTGTATATTCCAAGATTTAGAATAAAGAGTGAAGAGTATGTTAAGGCTTGGGGCGTTTTTGCTGCCCCGGGGGTAAAGGAGAAAGCTGTTGCTGGCTTTGATGAAGATCCTATAACGATGGCTATAGAAGCCTCTATAAATGCTATTAACTATGCTGGAATCGATGCTACCGATATTAATTGCGTTTATTTTGCTTCCTCCCATCCTCCCTACGCGGAGAAACTTATGTCTAGTACTATTTCAACGGCTATAGGTGCACCTTCAAACATTGCTACTTCGGATTTCACTTCTTCAACTAAAGCGGGCACAGCAGCTATGCTTGCAGCGTTAGATTTTGTAGCTTCAGATAGAGGAGATTTTGCTCTTGTTGTTGCCGCTGATAGTCCCTATGCGGATTTTAAAGATTTTATTGAGCATCGTTTAGGTAGCGGTGCAGCTGCTTTTATAATTGGTAAAGAAAATTTGATAACCTTCATAGAAGGGATCCATTCTGTTAGCATGGAGTTTTTCGGTGAAAGATTTAGAAAGAGTGGAGAAAAATTTCTTAGAGATCTTGCAATCAGACCATATGCAAAATACGCCCTTAATAAAATTTACACTACATGTGTTAGTGAACTTCTTAGAAAGGTTAATAGAAAGCCCGATGACTATAAGTACGTTGTTTTTCAGCAATTTGACGGGAGAACTCCATTAGAAGTAGCGTTAAGACTTGGATTTAAACCTGAGCAAGTTACTCCAACACTGTTATGCACTAAGATAGGTGATACAGGTTCTGCATCATGTCTTATAAGTTTGGCATCAATTTTAGATACAGCTAATCCCAATGAGAAAATACTCGTTGCTTCCTATGGTGCGGGTGCTGGTAGCGATGCTTTAAGCATTGTAGTAACGGAGAACATTAAGAAAAAGAGAGAATTTTTGACTGTTGAGGATTACCTTGAAGATAAGGAATACGTGGACTATTTGACGTATTTGAAGTTTAAAAGGGGAATATAGGCTGGAGGGAT
>JAEOSG010000224.1 GCA_016840485.1 Candidatus Baldrarchaeota archaeon | reverse complement strand
CTTATAGAGTTATCATCTGAATTTAATTTGATTGGAGATATAATTGGTAAAATATTGGGTTTTGCTAAAAGAAGTAAAGCCCCAATTCTAATGTTAAATCAAAGATTGGCGAGATACATTAAAAAAGAGATTCCTATTTTTGACACGGCTAATATGTTTGTAGATAAGAAACAACAATTTTTCTCGAGGTTTATTCCTTTAAAAAGAACTAGAGGTGTTCGTTGGTTTTTAGGTATTACTGTGGGTACTACAATATTTCCGATAGGATTTATATTGGCGGTGATAGATCCATGAGTAATGAACGGTGGGTTCGGGCGACTCTCCGCTCGCTAACGCTCGCTTCGGTGCTATCACACTCGGACAACAGGAAGATATGTAGCTCCCCCTTCGGCTACGCCCAAATTTCGCCTTACGGCGAAACTTCACATATCTCCAGAACGTTATACGCCATGCCATGCTTAATTATTTCGGAGGGATTTTATGAAACAAGAAAAAATTAAATTTATCCGCTACCCTGGTGGAAAACAAAGAATTTTAAACTTGATTATTCCCTACTTACCAGCACGTGATTCCATTATTGGAAGGTTTATAGATCCTTTTTTAGGGGGAGGTTCGGTATTTTTTGCCGTGAGCCCTAAGAATGCACTATTATCTGACATTAATGAAGAGCTTATAAATCTATATATTGGTATTCGCCGTTTCCCATCTAAGATATGGGAAATATACAAGAGTTTCCCAAAAACTAAAAAAGCCTATTATGAAATTCGCAATATGAACACCGAAGGAATGCACTTAGCATTTAGAGCAGCAAGAACCCTTTACTTAAATAGAACTTGTTTTAAAGGTATGTGGAGGCATAATTCAAATGGGCAATTTAATGTTGGGTATGGTGGTCAAGATAGGCGATGGGTTATTACTGAAGAAGTCTTGAGAGAAGTTTCCAAGAAATTGAAAAATGCTACTTTAAAATGCAGCGATTTTGAACCTATAATTGAAGAAGCAAAAGAAGGAGATTTTATTTTCCTTGATCCACCATACAAGCCAGGAGAGCGTGAGTTAGTTAATTCACACTATGTTTATAATAAATTCAGTTACCATGATCATCAAAGATTAGCATCCTACTTAATAAGGGCCACAAAAAGAGGTGTTAAATGGTCTATGACGACCTCTTCACATCTTGACATCTTACGATTATTTCAAGGAAATCGTATTATTCCTCTACAAAAAGGAACTGGGAAAAGTCCAGGAATTTTAACAAACAACTCGGGAGAAGTTTTAATACTAAACTACTGGGAGGATTTTCGATGAAAGAATTTTTTGAAAAGGCGGCAATGCAAAATCACCCGCTTAGGGTTTTGCTGGAATTTCTTGAACATGAGAAGGCGCTTGAAAGAGCAAAGAAATATGACGAGATGCGTTTTGTCGGTTATGTCCTTGAAATTGGGTATGATACGGTAACAATCATAACATCAGACCCCTTTAAAATTGCTGTTGGTGGAGTACCTCGAAATTCATTGCTTATAATGGTGCCAGCAAGTTATGATACCTTACCACCTCATTTTACCGTGTTACGAGTTCTGGAAGCTGCCCCTACCCCACTATCCAAGGAAGTTCAACAAACATACTTTGAGTTGCAGAAGAAATCAATGCCTGAGCTAGATATATTCACACAGAGCGAACTACAATGGGGAGCACTAAAAACCGCAGTCCTTGGCATGTTTTATCCTCATCTTGAGAAAATGGATGAAGTAGAATTTTCCGGCGATTTAAACAACTTTGTTAGTGCACATAAATATCGGGTTTATGCGCCAAATGACGAGCTCTTAGATCTCATGATTAATTCAATGGTGCCTAATGAAAATTGCTTTCTTATAGGGTCTTTACGGTTAACAGAATGCAGATTACCCTTACCAAACAAACCTTTGCCGCAGGTTCCAGTATTTGTTTCCACAAAAGACTTTATGGGAACACGTACAGCTATGTTTGGTAAAACTCGACTTGGCAAGAGCAATGTAGTGAAACTTATTGCACAAAGTTTGATAGAAACCACCAAGGACACAAGAAATGTTGGGCAGCTTATATTTGACATCAACGGTGAGTATGCCAATGATAATCCACAGGATGATAGCCTATCACTAAGAAGTGCATATCCAGATCGATGTGTTGTTTATGCCTTAACTCAAAAGCCTGGTACGCCATCAAAACCCTTGAAACTGAATTTTTATGAGTATCCAGATCGTTCTCACCGTGTATTAGCGAGTTTATTAGAAACTGAAGGTCGAACCTCTATTTATGTTAAAGCATTTGTAGGTGCAGAGATTCCGTCTTTAGAAATTCTAAACAGCTTACCATTTAATGAAAAGAAACGGGCTAAAAGACGGATTTTGATGTATTGGGCTATTCTCAAAAAAGCAGGGTATGATGTAGATGAAGCAAGACTTTCCCGGAAACTTCGTTTTGACCCAGGCTACAATACAAACTTACGTTCTGCTGTTTATAGCCCAAATACACCGCCAAACATTACCTCTTTAAATGATTTAGTTAATGAGTTTGAACATATAGTTGATTTTATTAGAAGCAGGGCGGATAATAATCCTATTTTACAATCTGGCAGTGGTAGACCTTTATTTGAACGAGATGAACAGGCCTTGCTAGAGTTTCTAAAACCATCTGTCGGTGCAGGCCCTGCAATGATTCAACGTTTCAGGGTGTATCATGATAAAAGTGCGGGTGATTTTACCCGTGAAATACTCCAGTTACTTGATGGTGGTCAGACTATAATTATCGACTTGAGTAATGCAAATCCAGAAGTCATGGAATATTTTTCATATGAGTTGTCTAATGCAATTTTTGCCCATCAAGTTGAGAAGTTCGCAAAAAACACACTTGGAGGCCATTACATACAATTATATTTTGAGGAAGCACATAATCTATTCCCCCGCAATGAAGATGTAACAACAATTTACAGTCGTTTTGCTAAAGAAGGTGCAAAATATCATATTGGGATGGTATATTCTACTCAATCACCAACGACAATTAATAAAGACCTCTTGGCACAAACTGAAAATTTCTTTGTTGCTCATTTGGCTTCAAAAGACGACGTCAATACACTCGCCAAAGTAAATATTGCCTACGAGAGTCTTAAAGATGACATCCTTCAAACAAAAACTGTGGGATATATACGAATGCTAACCCGTTCCCATCGGTTTGTTGTATCTGTTCAAGCAAGAAAATTTACACCGCTACGTCCAGACAAAAAGGAGGGTTAAATATGTCCTATAAAGCTGGAAAACGTTTGCCTGCTGAAAGCGCAAGTCGTCTTGGACATCTTGAAGTCCTTAAAAGCGAACTTGTTAATAAATTAGTGCAAGAGTTTGAGAGTAATACTTCTCCTAACATTACAGCTAATCTGCATTGGGAACCTATACCTACAGGTGGAGAACCGTTGCCATTAGTATTTGGTGTAGATGGTTCAATACAGCCAATTGAATCTGAAACTCCACCTTGTAAAAGGCTTGGTTTTGTGAAGACAGCTCTATTAAGAATTGACCAGTTTGCTCTTTCCAGAATAGATAAAGATTCCCCGCACCCTTTTGCATTGAGGGATATACTTGCTGATTCGGCGCTGTATCATGCTACGGTCTTCCCATTGAAACATGTTTC
>JAEOSG010000223.1 GCA_016840485.1 Candidatus Baldrarchaeota archaeon | reverse complement strand
TATTTCGATTGTAATAGTTTCTCTTGTCAAAATATGTCTGGTACATGGAATAATTCTAACGCCAAGTGTACCTGTTTCCTCCATTAAAACTCTTGATATTCGTTCAACATCTTCTTTATCAACAATTACCTTAACAATATGTCCAGGGCGATTTTTCTTTGTAAACATTGGAACAATACAAACATCTCTAACGCCCTCGCTCAACAATCTGTCCACGGTGTGGCCTATGACTTCTCCAGTTACATCATCAAGATTAGTTTCAAGAACACACACCTCATCCCTTAAAAGACCATAATCTAAAGGTTCTCCGACAACAATTCTCAAGACATTCGGTACAACTTTGAAATCTTTAGACCCTGCACCATAACCTACAACAAGAGGTACCATAGGTGGATAAAAACAAACAACTTCATGAACCAAATTAACAAGCAAAGCTACTCCAGTAGGAGTTGCAAGTTCAACGTCCACCGGGCCACCAACCATTGCAAAACCTTTCGACCTTAAAATTTCCAGTGTGACTGGAGCAGGACTAGAAAAAGCACCGTGAGAAAACTTGAAGATGCCTCCACCGACAGCTATGGGCGTTGAATATATTAAGGTGTCTTTAAAGAAGCCTAGTTCCTCAACAGCTGCTGCAACACCCAAAATATCAATTAGAGTGTCAGCAGAACCCAACTCATGTAAATGTAAATCTTCAACAGACTTGCTATGAACTTTAGCCTCTGCCTTAAGCAATGCGTCCAAAGAGGCTAAAGCAAATCTTTGAGCCTCAAATGAAAGTTTCAAGTCCTTTAAGCACCGAATTAGAGCGTCTCTAAGTTGCTTGCCACTTCTTTTATCAAAACTCTCCTTTACATCGATCTCTATTCTTTTAGCTTGAATTCCCCCTCGAACAACATCTTTTAAATCTAAGGTTACATCTTCGCAGCCTTCAAGATGTTTTTTAACGGAATCCGCCACTTTAGAGATATTGTTAAAATTTGCACCTAAACTGATTAAAGCAGCTAAAAGCATATCACCAGATATTCCAGCCATTTGACAATCAATAACAACAACGCGCCTATCCATCACAATACACCTAACTACTTAAACAACCAACAAGTTATAAATTAAGTAGATAAGTGGGTTCTGTTAACTTGTTGGTGAGATGAAAATAAAAATCATTGTGCTTTCATCTCCGCTTCATTGAAAACAAACTTTAATAACTTAGTTTGATAGTAAACAACTCTCCTATCAAATTTTCCCAACCATTTCCAATTTCAAATCAATTCCACAAACTTCAGTAGATGTTACCTTTTAAGCTCAAACGAGTCTTAAGAAACTATGGTAAACAAACCAGCCATCTAACCAAATCTTAGCTGTTTCCCTACTTTTCCCTTAAAGATGAAAGACAAAAAGGAAAACCTTAAAAGGAGAAGATGTTTGACACGACTATAAAAAAAGTCGTTGTTAACAATCACGAGGTTGTAACAACCGAGCAAGAAAAGAAGGATGGATAAATGTCTACAAAACTCAAGATCATTACTTTACCACTACCTTATAAGTTAGGTACCGTAAATTGCTACCTCATAAAAACTGGCACCAACTACATCCTGATCGACACGGCATGTTCAAATAAGCGCGCCGAACTTGAAAAGAAACTCGAAAGAGCGGGGTGTAAACCCGGCATTCTCAAGCTTATCGTCTTAACCCATGGAGATTTTGACCACACAGGTAATGCAGCCTATCTCCGTGAAAAATTCGGTGCAAGGATAGCGATGCATCATGACGATTCGGGAATGAGCGAACGTGGAGACATGTTTTGGAACAGGAGAAAAGGCAAGAAGAGTAGTTCAGTACTTCAGAAAGTAAAATCCATAAAATAAGGAACATAATGGAAGGATAACTCTTGGTAAAAGTTTTTGTTGTGTATGACACAAAGTATGGCAACACGAAGCTTGTAGCAGAGAAGATCGTGGAGGGAATGAGGGAAATCAAGGGGATAGAAACTGTCATCAGCGATGTTGAGGAAGCCGACCTTGAAAGGATAGCTGATTCTGATGCAATATTGATAGGGTCGCCAAATCATTGGGGTGGGCCTTCTCGAACTATTAGAAAGTTTATTGACAAGCTTGGTAAACTTGACTTGAAGGCGAAGTGGTTTGCTGTTTTCGACACCTATCTTGGAGGAGATTTCGAGAAGGCTGTGAAGAAAATGGAGAAGAGAATAGGCGAAAAGCTTCCTAGCCTGAAGCTAATAACTTCTGGCTTATCCATAAGGGTCGGGGGAATGAAGGGTCCTGTCATAGAAGAAGAGTATCTTAGGTGCAAGGATTTCGGAAAGAAAATAGCGAATCAACTTCTGAGGTGTTAAAAATGGGAATAAAGATATATCTATATGCTCTTGGGATTTGGCTCATATTTGTTATTGCAGGTATCTTGAACGGGGTATTTAGGGAGTCATTTATCACACCTAAGGTAGGAGAACATACAGGTCACATTATCAGCACAATCATTCTTATCTGTGTTATCTTAGCGGTGACGCATCTATTTATCAGCAATTTGAAAATCAACTACACTAAGACAGACCTGCTTTTGATCGGTGCGTTTTGGACTGTATTAACCATTTTGTTTGAATTTGGCTTCGGTCACTATGTTATAGGTCATTCATGGAGTAAGTTATTTGCAGACTACAACATCCTTAAAGGGAGAGTATGGAGTCTTGTATTGTTAACTACGTTCATCGCACCATCGTTAATTGGCTACATTCTGAAGAGGTAGGTTTGAGAATATGAAAGTTAAAAAGACAGGTGTTCAACATCGCCTAACAGAACGTATCTGGCTTCGTGCCTTCGACACTCTGCCCAAATTCCCCTTTCAGGGAACTTCAGATACGCTCAGAACGTTATACACAATTGGCTTCGGGACGCTTAAAACAAAAAGATGCTAGAAGAAACGATAATTAATTTTGAAAGGAGGTGACAAAATGGAGAAAGACAAACTGCGAAAAATCGTTGTTGTTATGCTCTCGGTAATAGTAACAATAAGTGTGATAGCATATCTCAATACGCTACCGAAACCGGTTTTTGAGAAACCATATTGGATTAGCATTGTTGCATTATTATTCCTATATTGGGTAATTTTCATCGACTGGTATTCTAAACGTAAAAGAAAATAAGTATGGCATCCCTTCGCTGGCTCTTCGGATTGCTTCGCATTTTTCGCTCCTTTCGGGAGCGTATAACAGCGGATATACGGTTATGCTTTGCTCCACTCAAATCGGGTCGCTTCGTTTACCAACTTCGTATGTCCGCAAAACGTTGCGCGAAATTGCCTTTAAAAGAAGAATGGGGGGATTACTAATATGCCCAAAAAACGATTGCAAATCAAGGACTCACAGGTAGAAAAGAATCTCAAGTGGCACATCTTGCGCTTGCTTCGGTTAAACAGTAGAACGAGACAAGAACTTGTAGATAAAATTAGGGACATGTATGTGGGTTACTGGCAGGTAAATAATGAACTCATAGACATTAATTTGAACCATTTGGCAGATGAAGGTTTGATAAAATATTCAGATAAATACGAGATAACTGAAAAAGGTTTAGACGCTTTAGGTAAAAAGGAAAGAGATATCGAGCAGCACAGAATGAAGTATCTCTCAAAAGAGACGTGTGCAAAATATTCTCTA
>JAEOSG010000222.1 GCA_016840485.1 Candidatus Baldrarchaeota archaeon | reverse complement strand
ATGCTCGTCTCACCACTGTAATCTCTTGGTAACCATGCTGAAAAACCCGAGTCTTTTGTATAATAAAACTTCATGTGTACAATTCTATAATCTTCGCCAAGCCTTTCCTCCAATTCTCTTATATCTGGATGCAACCCGAGTTTTTGCTTTGTGTTGACGTAATAAGGACCATCAACCGTATATCCCGCCTTTTTCGCATTGGACATAATCCTATCGTAATCGATTTCTCCGAGATTCTTTCCACTGGTGAAATAGTAAGCATGATCAGAAGATATCAGAATTGCTGCAAACAATGCATACGCTATTGCTATCAAGCCTGCTAAAAGTATTAAGCCCATTATGATTTTTTTCATTCTTTTTTACCTTACTTTCTTCAATTTCACAGCAGTTCCATAAGCCAAAAGCTCTGCAGCCCCAGCCATTGTTTGCGAAGTCGTAAACCTCACATTCACAACAGCATCGGCATCAACCTTCTCAGCTTCTTCAATCATTCTGCTAATTGCTTCTTTCCTCGCATCAGCAAGCATGTCAGTGTAAGCTTTTAGCTCTCCACCAACTATGTTCTTCAAGCCTGCTATGATGTCCTTGCCTATGTGCTTAGCCCTCACCGTATTTCCGAAAACAACTTCCAGAATTTCAATCTCATATCCCGGAATAAATTCCGTATTTGTTACTATCATTGCCAACACCTCCTATATTCCAATAATAATCCAATAATCCAATTTTAAGGTCAAGATTCAAAATATCCACACCTTCGTTCAACCTTCCAGCTGATATCAAAGCTCCCTCCAGCACCTTCTCCTCTAATAACAACCTTATGCCATCCGCTTTGATTTGTTTCTATCTTTACACTGCTCGCAAAACTCCCCTTCTCAAATTGATGCTTCCATAAAACTTCTCCAGCTGGATCTCTAACCTCTATTTCAACACTACCCTCATCAACTGTAATGCTGTAATTCAGCAGGATGCAATCGCCTATCTCAACCTTGATTATCCTTTCTTCTGTGCCTGTAAACGTGCTGTAGCTACATTTTATGCTGTCCAGATCACTGAACTCAACCCATCCAACCTTAATCTCAGAATTTTCGGCTATAAAAGACGAAGTTCTTTTTACAGCATCGCTTGAAAATCCAACCAACACAATTAAACTAATTCCAATTAAACCAATTAAAACCAACTTTTTCACTCTACCGCCTCCGATTTCAGCTCATCAAATTCAAATTCCTTTTTCCTGAGTAGATAACCAATAGCTGAGTAGGGTAAAGCAATTGTAAGAGTAATTAAAACAAAATTCTTGGCATTCAACCACTTCTCAAAGACTGGTATCGAATGGTATGAGCGAAGAAGAAAGAATGTTTCAAATGTCGCCACAATCATTCCGACTAACAGTAAAACGGGAGTTGCGGTTTTTCTTTTTGAGATTATGTAAAATATAAGAGTTGCCGTGGAAGCTGGAAGTATTATTTGTACGATTCTTCCAAGAAACATCCACAAAAACTCCCATGCGCTCATCCATAGCATGTCTAATGGAAGAAACAAGAACAGGTATCCGAATGGGAGAATCCATAAAAGATGGATTTTCCTCAAACAATCACCTCCTCCAATCTTATTCTAGGTGTATACTTTGCAGGCTTCGTATAACCGATGCGGAACATTAGCTGAGGAAATTCCGCTATTCCTAACAGAGTTCGCAACTCTTTGCGCAATTCTGGAACTTCTATCGGCTGATTGAAGAAAGCAATGCTCAGATTTAGTTTTGTTGCCATTAGCATGACTTTCTCAAAAGTAACTCCCACTTTAACCCAAGATAGTTTGCCATCTTCAGTAGAACTCAATATTCCAATTATCGGAGCTTTGTTAGCAAGCTCTTCATCCTTCTTAGCCTGTGATTTGCTTATGTCAAAAGTTCTGATGAAAAATGAGCCGAACAAAGACATAATGCTTGGAATACTGAATGCATAGCCAGCCATTCCATCTCCTGCCTTGCTCCAGTTGTGTCTGGGCCAAGAAGCAAGCTCTTTGCGAAAAGCTTTATTGCTGAGCTGAATTTTATGTGCTAAAGAAATAAGCTTTGCAATTTCAGACTTTGTTTTCTGATCTGTGATCAAATCCAGTCTTAAGTCATCAACACAAGCTTTAAGCTTCTGAAGTTTCTCCCCCTCTATTTCTTTCGGTTCATACTCTCCTCTATTTGTTTGTCGGAGGAAAATCTGGGAAAAGAGCTCTAAGTCCGTTTCTCTTTTATCGGGATATAGTTCTATAATTGCCACCAACTCTCCTTCTTCTCCGGTAAAATATTTCAGTTTATATCCAAATCCGAAGTGTTCTGCTGC
This sequence comes from Candidatus Baldrarchaeota archaeon, assembly GCA_016840485.1. Taxonomy (GTDB): domain Archaea; phylum Asgardarchaeota; class Baldrarchaeia; order Baldrarchaeales; family DXJG01; genus DXJG01. Next base: position 1,338 of record JAEOSG010000222.1, on the reverse strand, counting down.
AAGGAGCAGGTTAGAGATTGCACATCCAACGCTTATATAAAGCTCTCTTTTTTCGGGATCAACTTCATGCAGTTGTCTTGTAAAATCAACATAGATTTCAATGTTATTTCCTTTTATTGAGAACTTCCAAGGCTGTGTGTTGTGGGAGCTTGGAGCTAACACTGCATAATTAATCAAAAATTTAAGCTTATCTTCCATTGAATCTTTTTCAGGAAAATCCTTCTCTTTCACATTCCAATTCATTTAAACATCTCACCCGTACCTCAAAGCTTCTATTGGCTGAAAATTGCATGGAGTATTGTAAAGAGGCTTCATACTCTCGCCTCAAAACTGACCTTATCGGCAATTCTCTTTCTACCTCCATCCTCAATTACAAACGTAAGATTGTATCGACCTTCCTCAATGCCATAAATTGTACCTGAAATTATGGCTAAGGAACAGTTGTCATCTCTGAAAAGTGTAATGTAGAGATCTTTTCCTTCCCTTGCATACTCAACCTTTGAATCGTTGCTACAGCACGTTAACAAGGCAAAATTTAACTCACAAGTCCTGTTAGACGGACACCCAAACTCAATCCCACTTATCTTGTCTTCTGTTATATCGAAAGTTCTTTTCTCGTATTTTATTTCATATTTGAAGTTCTCTGAATACTGTGAATAGGCTGGATAAAGATAGGCAAATGCTGCTGTTGCTGTAAGTAATGCCAAGATTACAACTGCTTTTCTAATCATTTCTCGTCACCTCCCCACCTCCAACCTTCCTGTAGAAATTTAGCATTGAGATTGCCAGACATGAAGCCCACAGAAATTCTAAGATTGTCAGCTTTACATCAATATCTGGCCCATAAGCTGGTACATTTACTGTTAGGTTGCTCAGCAGTCTTACAAGCGGATAGAATCCAAGTATTGTTAAAGGCAGAGCAATTTGTTTCATTTCATCACCTTATTTACAACAGAACTTGAAGCAGTAGATTCATGCAAAAGCATTCCATCCAAACTAAAGATCTCTATGTGGTATTCAACATATGAGCTCTCGTTTATTGGAAAACTGAGAGTAATAGCGCTTGTGTTATAGAATACACTATCTCCACACTTCACGGTTCTATTATTCTCCTTGAACTGGTAGATCACCTCATAATACCCTTTTTTACTTGGAATGATTTCCAGCACAAAGCGATCGTGATATCTACCTATGTTTTCCTTGAAATCAACCGAACCTACTGGTTGTTTAGATGATCTAACTGGAGGCAAAATTTTGAATCTTCTTTCTCCATCTTCCGTCCATTCAACCCTTATTTTTACCTTCACTTCCGTCTTTGGAATCGTTTTTTCTCTGAGG
>JAEOSG010000073.1 GCA_016840485.1 Candidatus Baldrarchaeota archaeon | reverse complement strand
GACTATGGATTCATAGGTTGGATCTATAATTAAGAGAAGCATGTCACATGCTTCTTCAACTGCTCTTCCAAAATGTTCAATTCCAGCATCCGTGTCTATTAGAACAATTTCCCTATCTTTCAGTTTCAACTTTTTAATGAATTCTCTTGCAAGCGCGTTAAAGGGACATGCGCAGCCAGAACCATAGTCTCCAATCTTACCTATAACTAAAAGCCCCAAATCACTTTTCCAAACAATACATTCCTCAGGTATGTCATTAAAACTGAACGAATCTGGTATTTTCCAGTTTAATTCGCCTCTTCCTCTAAACAAAACATTAGAAACTTGTCTGCGCCCACCCATAAAGTCAGCTAAAGTTTTCGAAGGCGGATTTAAACCAAGCATTCTATAAAGGGTGACGTTAGATTCGTCTGAGTCTATCACTAAGGTCTTATACTTCTTACGCGTAAGGCTGTGAGCTAAAAGCGATATAACAGTACTCTTACCAGAACCGCCCTTACCGAAAAACAAAATCTTAGACAAGCATTTCACCCCCGAAATTCTTCAAAACAAAGAAATATAAACCTATTGACTCTTAAATTCCCTTACTTAACGATGATTTTAAACAATAAACTGACTTTTTCATATTGTTTATGAAAATGCTTAAGAATTAAAGCTTATAAAATGATAATGTTAGTGTTGTAAAGGACAAGCCAATTTCTGAAGCATCGATATGTACTATGATTAAATATGAGGTGATTTCTATGGCTAAGATTAAGGTGGGAGTTTTTGGGGTTGGAAATGCTTGTTCATCCTTCATTCAAGGTCTACAGCTATGTAAAGAGCATGGAGAGAAAGTTGAGGGGCTAATGCACTGGGACCTTGGAGGATACACTCCCCTCGACATAGAAATTGTTGCAGCCTTCGACATCGATAAGAGAAAGGTAGGAAAGGACCTTTCAGAAGCCATTTTCTCACCGCCAAACAACATGCTAAAACTATGCGACGTACCAAAATTCGACGTAATCGTCGAAAAAGGGCATTTACTCGACGAATTTAGTCCAGATATTAAAGAACTGATAAAGATAGACGATTCACCACCAGTTGATATCGTTGATTCCCTTAAAAGTAAAGGTGCAGAAATATTGGTCAACTTGGTTCCAAGTAGCGCTATTGAAACAACAAAATTCTACGCTGAAAAAGCCATTGAGGCAGGCTGCGGATTCATAAACTGTGTGCCAGTTTTCATTGCCAGCGACGCTGAATGGGCTGGGAAATTTGAAAAAGCAGGGCTACCCGTTGTTGGGGATGACCTTGAAAGTCAAGCTGGATCAACAATATTGCATAGATGGATTTTAGAGCTTCTAACCTTAAGAAGCGTAAAAATATTGGAAACCTATGCTTTAGATGTTGGAGGCAGCCCAGAATCTATACATGCCCTCGACTGGGAGAAAACTATGGCAAAAAGAATGGTTAAAACAGAAGCAGTTAAATCAGCTGTACCCTATGATGTACCAGTTGTTGCTGGATCCACAGATTACGTAGATTTCCTAGGAGACTTCAGAGATACTTTAATCTGGATAAAAGGAACAATTTTTGGCGGGGCTCCGATAACAATCGACCTTAAAATCAAGGTTCCCGATGGCGCAAATGCTGTTAGCCCATTGATGGACGCGATTAGAGGGGTAAAAATAGCTATGGATAGAGGTATTTCTGGAGCACTTGAAAGTGTTTCAGCATACGCCTTTAAGCATCCACCAAAATCTGTGTCGCCAAAAACTGCAGAAAATTGGATGATGGAATTCATTGAAGGTAAAAAAGAAAAATAAATCATATATTTTTTCACAGATTTTTTGGTTTAAACAATTTTAACTTTTTTATCTTCACTGCTTGTGATATTTAAATATAATAATTTTCTTAATTTACTTAAATGGTAGATGTTTTACCTAATTTGAATGGGGAGGTTTTATATGTTTCTATATTTGACGGATGAGCAAGAAAAATTGAGAAGCGATGTAACTAGTTTTGTTGAGAAAAAAGTGAAACCTGTTGCCTTTGAGTTGGATGAAAAATGCAAGTTCCCTGTGGAATTGTTTAGGGAAATAGGGGAAAGGGGCTGGTTTAAATTTAATGTTCCGAAAAAATATGGAGGTCTGGGAAAAAGTACCGTAAATCTATTTATAGTGTTTAGTGAAATAGCTAAAGGTCTTGCATCACTTTCGGTTAGCTTAGACACACAATACTTGTTAATGGAAGCATTAAATCTTTATGGAAGTGACTACCTAAAAGAAAAATACATACCTTCACTTGTTAAAGGTGAAATCATAGCAGCATTCGCTTTAACGGAGAAAACTGCTGGTTCTGACATAGGTGGGATTACTGGCACAGCGAAAAAGGATGGTAACGAATATGTTTTAAACGGTGAGAAGCGCATTGTAGTGAGTGGAACTGTTGCAGACATTTATTTAGTTTTTTTAAAAACCGACCCTACAAAGGGCGCTAAAGGATTAAGCGCTTTCATAGTGGAGAGAAACATGGAGGGAGTATCTGTAGAACCTCTTAATTCAAGCGGTTTAAGGGCATGCGGCCTCGGGAAACTTGTTTTAAACGATGTAAGGGTTCCCTTGGAAAATTTGGTTGGAAGTGAAGGTGAAGGTGCGAAAATAGCTTTATCTGTTCTTGATTTTGGAAGAATCGGAATAGCATCTATCGCCTATGGCATTGCTCAAGCAGCTTTTGAAGCCGCAGTTGAATATGCCAAAGAGAGAAAACAGTTTAATACACCTATATCTAGTTTTCAAGGCCTTCGCTGGATGCTTGCAGAATTAGCAGTGGAAATTGAAGCAGCAAAACTGTTAATACTTGAAGCAGCCGCGATGAGAGATAAAGGGTTAAGATACACTAAGGAAGCTGCTATGGCTAAACTTTATAGTAGTAAAGTTGCTGTGAAAGCTGCTTTAACCGCAATACAAGTTTTCGGACACTATGGATACTTAAAAGATAAACCTCTCGAAAGATATTTAAGAGATGCAAAAGGTTTGGAAATAGCTGAAGGAACAAGCGAAATACAAAAACTCGTAATAGCGAGACAAATATTCAGTTAATATTCTAAGCTGGTAAGGAAGTGTTACCGCTTGGGAAACTCTAACAGTGGCAGAGTTAGAGGAGTATTCTTCACTTTCATGGCTGCTGCGCTTTGGGGTACCAGTTTCCCGGTCATAAAATGGGGTTTAACCTATATTTCAGTATGTAATTTTGTTATGTTAAGATTTTTAATTTCCATTCTAATACTTACTCCTATCGTGGTGGCACTTAACAGGAAGAACTTTTTAATACATTTAAAAAACAGGTACATAATCCTTCTTGGATTTTTGAATGCAGTAAGTTATTTTCTACAGTTTATCGGTCAACAGTGGACTACAGTCACTAAAACGGCTTTACTTGTGAATTCAAGCGTTATTTTTGCATCTATCTCATCGTATTTTTGGTTAAAAGAAAAAATGGAATATCTTAAAGCTTCAGGGATAATCACAGCTTTTTTAGGTATGTTTCTCATCGTGACTTGTGGTAATTTGAAGAACCTGCAAAGCGGTAACATGATTGGAGATCTTTTTTGTCTCTTGTCGGGAGCAACTTGGGGCCTTTACATAGTGATTTCTAAAAGGATTTTGAACAAAGAAAATGAAACTCTTTTCTTTATTAATGTGATGCTTATATACACATTTATTTTTATTTTAATGTTTTCTTCTCCCTTTCTCCGTCCTATTGAGCTTAACTTTGAAGTATTTTTTGCAGTTTTATATATAGGTTTTTTCTGTACGGTTTTACCTTTTTTGCTTTGGTATGAGGGGTTAAAAACAGTTGAAGCTTCCTCTTCTGCCACTTACCTTCTTTTAACAATAGTTGTAGCTACAATTATAAGTATAATCTTTCTTCGCGAATCCCTTACTTTAACTTTAGTGTTAGGAGCACTTTTAATATGTTTAGGTATTTGGTTAGTCGAACGAGGCAATTATTGACTTATACTCCTGTAATAGACATGAACTCTTAGCAAAAAATATCTTAATAAAATGTTTAGGAAGTTTATGGAGAAGCAGATAGTTTATCTACGCTTTTCTCTTATAAAGGGTTTTCCAAGTGAAGCAGGTGCTCCAATACGTTTTTTCATTATTTCACTTGCACTGAAAATCATAACTACTATTATGGCTGCGTATGGGATCATATTTGTTAAATGAGTGTTTAATCCATATAGTGAATATAGTTCGATTGCTGCTACTTCTATTCCTCCGAAAAACAGCGAAGCAAGGAAACCTTTCAGGGGATCCCAAAAAGCAAATATCACAAGAGCGACTGCAACCCAGCCTTTTCCCATTGTTATGCCTTCTCTCCAAGTATGCATGTAAGCAACCGTTATATAGGCTCCTCCAAGGCCTGCAAGTATCCCACCGAAAACCGTGCACAGATACCTTACCGCGTAAATGTTGATTCCCATAGAGTCGGCAGCATAAGGATTTTCACCCACCGCTCGGATATAAAGTCCCCACTTTGTCTTATAAAGTAAAAACCATAAAACAACCGTAAGTATGTAGGCTGTATACACCAAAATATCTTGATTAAAGAACACAGGACCTATTAAAGGTATACTTGACAAAAGGGGGATTTTAATGGGCTGTAATAATAATTCTAAACGTAAACCAACATAATTTTCCCCTATAAAACTGCTTAGACCTAGACCTAGCATTGCAAGAGCTAACCCAGAAATCACCTGATTAGCGTTAAAAGTGATTGAGATAAACGCATGGATTAAAGCTAATAGGCCGCCTGCAATTAAAGCGGCAAGTATTCCTAAAGCTATGTTTCCAGTGACATAGGTAACTACAAATGCTATTGCAGCTCCTAAGCTCATTATTCCTTCGATTCCTAAATTTAAAATTCCTGATCGTTCCGCATATATTTCACCTATTGTTGCAAAAATTATAGGTGTACTAAGCAGCACCATTTCGTAAAGCGGAGAAATTAAGGATTCCAAGCTCATTTGCTCTTCACCACTTTGAAAGAAACCTTATAATGTTTTAAAATTTCAGCGGAAATCAGGGAAAGAAGTATAAGTCCATTAAATATGTTAATGACTCCTCGAGAAATACCCAGAGATACTTGTAGAGCATATCCCGCCACGATTATTCCGCCCATTAAATAGGAGACAAGAATTGCTGCTATTGGGTTAAATCGTGCAAGACATGCAACAATTACTGCTGTAAAACCATAATCCGCTGAAAGACCCTTTGGGTTAGCTGTTAAACGATACCTTAACCCCGCAAGTTCACCAACTCCCGCTATACCAGCTAGGCCACCACTAATAAACATTGTAAGCAATATAACTTTAGCTTCGTTAATTCCAGCGTATTTGGCCGCTTCCGGATTTGAGCCGTAAACACGAATTTCAAAACCAAATTTCGTATATTGCAGTAAGATGTAAATGAGTACAGCAGCTACAATCGCAATTAACAATGTAGGATAGTGAATTAATGTGCCTTTGATTTGAGGAAGCCTTGCTTGAGATGGAATTAAATCTGTTTGCTTAAAACCCCATACTGTTTTCCCTATCCACGGGCCAGAGGCAAGATATGCAACCAGAAAATATGCTATATAATTCATCATTAACGTTGTAATTATCTCATTTATGTCAAAATATGCCCGTAAAACTGCTGGAAGTAAAGCCCAAATCCCAGCGAAAAGAAACCCGAGAATAAACATACAAGGTATCAATATGTAGGAGGGAGCATTAGGCATTAAAAACAGAGCTACCCATGCAGCTGCCACCGCCCCTATTAATAATTGTCCCTCAGCTCCAATGTTCCAAACATTTGCTTTAAAAACTATAACTAAACCAATACTGCAAAGCAAAAGAGGGATCATCCTAACAGTTATGATATCTACATCCAAAAACGAAATAAAAATTTGTTCAAAAGCTGAAAAAACATTTATTCGAAAAGAGAGAAAGATTACTGCTACGACGAGAAGAGCTATACAAATCGAAATAAATGTTAGAAGTATATCAAATTCCAAAGAAACTTCTTCTCTTTTCTCTATTTTCATTTTGATTTTAGACATACTAGACGGTAGCTCCATGTAGAAGCACTCCTCCCATCAAAAGTCCAATCTTTTCTCTGTCTGCTCCGCTTCTGGGGATAACAGCCAGGAATCTTCCCTCGTACATAACTGCTATCCTATCACATATTTCAAATACTTCATCTAAATCAGATGAGACAAGAAGCACCGCAGCACCTTTTTTCTTATGTTCAAGGAGAAGTGAACGTATGTATTTAGTTGCTGCAATATCGAGACCATGAGTTGGATAGGCTGCAACTATAAGTTTTGGTTGCATTGAAAGCTCTCTTGCAACTATTACCCTTTGAACATTTCCACCTGAAAGATTTGAAACAGGAGTCTTTTCGCTTGGAGTTACAATCGAATATTTGGAGATCAAATTCTTACTCCATTCATATATTTTGTCCATCTTTAGGAAGATATTACCTGAAAACATGCAATCATCATATTTTTTCAATAACAGGTTTTCTGCAACACTTAAATTTTCAGCAACACCATATCTTAATCGATGTTCTGGTATATGTGCAACTCCTAACCTTATTATTTCAGATGGATGAGCATTTGTCACATCTTTCCCAAAAATTTTAACTTTACCTTTTTTCACCTTTCGAAGTCCAGTTATAGCTTCTACCAGTTCACTTTGCCCATTTCCAGCAACACCAATAACACCAAAAATTTCTCCAGCATTTATTTTGAAAGAAACTCCACGAACTGCATCTTCTCCCTTATCACCCAAAACCCAAAGTTCCTCAACCTCCAAAGCAACTACAGTATTTACTTTTACATCAGTAAGAGCATTCTCTTTAGAGGCATCTTTGATAAATACGTCGTATCCAATCATCATTTTTGCAAGCTCATTTACATTTGTTTCCAGTGATTTAAATGTGCCAACCGCCTTTCCTTTCCTAAGCACAGTTATTCTATCACTAATGGAAATAGCTTCTTCAAGTTTATGTGTAATGAAAACTATTGAGCACCCCTCGTTACGCATTTTTCTCATGAAATTGAATAGAAACTCTTTTTCGCTTGGTGCAAGAATTGAAGTAGGTTCATCAAGTATTAAGACTCTAGCATTTTGCATCAAAGCCTTAAGTATTTCAACGTATTGTCTTTCACTTGCACTAAGTTGCCAAATCTTAGCGTCAGGATTTATCTTAAAACCATATTTCTTTGAAAATTCAACTATTTTTTCCTTTATTTCACTAACAGGAAAGATAAATTTTCGTTTTCCAAGCTCTGTTCCTATTGCAATGTTTTCTGCAACACTTAACGTTTCTACGAGAAGAGGATGTTGATGAACCATGAAAATTCCAAGCTTTATAGCATCTCGTGGAGACTTTATTACCACTTTGTGACCGTTAACATATATTTCTCCTCCATCTGGACGGTAATGTCCATAAAGAATATTCATAAGAGTAGTTTTACCCGCCCCGTTCTCACCAAGTAAGGCATGGATCTCTCCACTTTTTAAATTAAAGTTGATGTGATCATTGGCAATTACATTACCAAATCTCTTCGTAATATTCACCATTTTAACTATTACATTTTCGTAAGAATTCCTTTTCATGTTACTCACCTTAAAAAATAAAAAGAAGTTATGTTTACAGACTGCTTTGCTGTTCTATTACCTCCACTCCTTGTACAAACCATTGCATTGTCCATAACTCGTCATGTCCGAGCTTTTCTCCTTCTTGAACCATTAGTGTACCGTTGTTAGCATAGATAGGACCTGTGAATGGATCAAAATCGGGTACTGTTTTATTCATAGCGTTTAATCTTTGCATTACTAAATCATAGGCGCTTACCGTTTCTCCGGTCAATTTATCTGTCAAAGTTACACTCTTTAGATCATCTATAAAGACTGGGTTAATGGGTACACCGAAATCAGCCCCAAGTTCAACTGCACTTTGCCCAAGCATCCACCAATAATCTACGTTTTCAAGATTTTCAGTTGTATATGTTCCATCGTGGATTTTTAAGAGAATATCTTCGTAAATAACCTCCCAATGAACCAGTTGGCCACTTACAGTCACATTTGGACCGTATTCCAACATAGGACTGTAGTGTGCAAATGCATAAACAAGCTTACCCTCTCCCTCATAAAGTTCTTGGCAATATTGAATTACTGCAGGAGAGTCTTCTGTAAATGCTAAGGCATCACATCCATATGTTTCAACTAAAACTCTGGCAAGTTGTCTTGCTTTATCTGGATTGTACCATGCCCCAATTTGAAGAACGTAGACCTTTGGATCACTAAAACCTCTTGCAAGGGCGGCTTCTCTAAAACCAAGTGCAAAAGCATTTATGTGGCGTACAACCTCTGGGATCAAAAAAGCAGCAACGTATCCCGCTTTACCAGTTTTGGTAAGGGCCCCAGCTAATAACCCATTAAGATAGTAAAGTTGGTAGAACTCAGCAAAATATGTTCCCATGTTTTTATATCGTTTATAACCGGAACAATGGAAGAATATTATGTCTGGATGTCGTTGGGCAGCTTCATATGTCGCATCCATGAAACCGAAACTAGTTGTGAAAATTACATTGCATCCCTTGCTTATAAGCGTTTCAATTGCTGTGCCCGCTTCTGCTTCTGGTACTGACTCTAGGTATGTCGTATTTAGCCAATCATATTTCTCATCGACGATTCTTCTTCCTAGATCGTGCGCATGGGTCCAGCCGTAATCACCTATTGGTCCTACATACACGAATCCTGCATATATAGTTTCGAAGCTTGGTTTTGGTGTTATTGTATAATAGATGACGTAACCACCGATCACTATCGCAATCAGTACGATAGCTGCTATGGCGATGGTTATTTTTCTTTCCATTTTACATCTCACCCACTCATTATCATATTTTTGATAAAACTTGTAGTATTTATACTTTATTTTGACGTAAAAATGTATAAATCAAAAGTAAAAATATTTCTTCTATTTAGTAAAAAACAGGGATAGTATAAAATTGCATTCAGGGTTTAAAGCATGTATTATAGCAGACTTGTAAATTCGCTAAATAAATTTATATTTGCTTCTAGCAATTAAGTGAAAGCCACCTGTCCTCAACTTGGGTTTTCGTTAACTATAGTGAAGGAAATTAAACTATAATTATAATCGGGGACTTTAAATTACTTAATTAATTGTGGCATAGGTTTTTAAGACATAATTTTCTATTTAACCTAAGTTATTGCGTATATGGTATAGTAATTGGTGTGCCAGATGAAATGGGTCAGAGAGTTGTTAGATGATTTGAAAAAAACTTTTCGTGGTAATTTACTTTCTGCTGTTATTTTTGGTTCAGTTGCTCGAGGTGAAGATTTCCCAGACAGTGACATAGATATACTGGTTATTTGTAACCATAGTTATGAGGAAGCTGAAAAACAACTAAGAAAAATTGGACTAAAATACACTATAAGTACTGGCAGGAAAGTAAACTTAGTTGTTTATACTCCAGATGACTTTGAATATATGATTGAGCAAAAATTTCCATTTATTTTTGGAGTAGCTTCAGGATATAAAATTCTCTACGACCATAACAGATTTTTTAAGAAACAAATGGAAAAAATCGAAGAGTTAACAAAGAAAGAGAAGATAAAAAAATATTCAAAATCTCATGTATGGGTTATTAAATCTTAATGGTTGGAATTAGGATGGTAACGAAATTAAATATTGAACTAGCTAAAGCGCTACTTGAAGAGGCTAAACTCGACTTAGAATCAGCTAAAACACACATCCAATACAAAAGATGGCATAAAGCTGTATTTGATGCGCAACAATGCGCAGAAAAAGCTATGAAAGCAGCGCTTGCATGTGAAGGAATAACATACATTAGTGATCATGACCCTTCAGGTTTCTTTGCAGTTGATGTGGTAATGAGAGCTCCTGAAAGCTGGGTTGAACCACTAAGGGAAATTTTACATGAAACTGCTTGGCTAATGGATCAGTATTCTGTAGCAAGGTATGCACGGATAAGAGCTAGAAGAGTAGTAACCCCTCTTAAACTGTATAAGAAGGAAGATGCTGAAGAAGCTGTAAGAATAGCAGAAAAAACACTTTTTACAATTGAAAAATTCCTAAAGGAAGTGTATTTTAAAAATGTGTAATTATTCTATTCTCTAACATTAATGACAGGAGCATTGTGTTAGAATATATACATAAGCTACTTTGCACCAGTGTTTTGTTAGACAAATTTAAGTATATTTGTGTGATTTTATTTTTAGGTTTTGAAATTTGAAGGTGAGTTGCAGCGTGGTTCGTGTTCTTCCATTCACCGCGATTGTAGGATTAGATCAATTGAAACTTGCACTACTTGTTAATGTAGTGGATCCTACAATAGGTGGCTTATTGATAAGAGGGCCTAAGGGAACAGGTAAATCCACTGCTGTAAGAGCGTTAGAGGACTTGCTTCCAGAAATTGAGGTTGTAAAGGGCTGTAGATTTGGTTGCAATCCTCGAGATCCAACAAATATGTGCGAAAAATGTAGAGAAAAATATGAACGAGGAGAGAAACTTCCGGTAGAAAAGAAAAAGATGAGAGTAATTACTCTTCCACTAAGCGCAACCGAGGATCGAGTAGTTGGTAGTATTGACGTTGAAAAAGCATTAAAGCACGGTATTGAAGCATTTAAGCCAGGAATATTAGCGGATGCAAATCAGAACATTCTATATATTGATGAAATAAATCTGCTGCCAGATCATCTTGTTGATGATTTGCTTGATACCGCTGCGTCAGGCTGGAACATTGTGGAAAGAGAAGGTGTATCGGTAAAACATCCGTCTCGATTTATTTTAATAGGTACTATGAACCCTGAGGAAGGCGAGTTAAGGCCGCAGCTTCTTGATAGACTTGCTCTTTCCGTTACAATCGATAATATAGGTTCTGTGGAGGATAGAGTAGAAATTGTGCGAAGAAACACAGAGTTTGAAAGGAATCCTGAAGAATTTTACAAGAAATATGCCGAAGAACAGAGAAAGTTACGTGAAAAAATATTAAAAGCGAGAAGTATAGTTTCTAGGGTTAAAGTTCCAGAAAGACTTCTCGAAGCCATTTCTAGGATGTGTGTCAATTTACAGGTTGATGGTGTGAGACCCGATATTGTAATATATAAAACTGCGCGTGCAATTGCAGCGTTAGATGATAGAATCACTGTAACTGAGGAAGATGTCCTTAAAGCAGCAAAACTAGCGTTACAACATCGTACAAGGAAAAAGGGGTTCTTGGATCCTCCAACTGAAAAGGAAATAGAAGAAGCATTTAAGATCACTCTTTCTGAAATCGAATTGGTTCCATATTTAAGTAAAAGAAGTGGAGAAAAGTCAAAAGGTTTACCCTTCACCAGTTCAAGGTCCACAGCAAAGGGGTCTTTTTTCACAGATAAGAAAAAGGGGTCCTCTAATGTTGATTCGCAGGAAGAAGAGAAAGAGGGGAAAGAGGAAAAAAGTGTTAAGGAAGTAGTTGTGGAAGGGTGGAAAGGAAGACTTTTTAGACGTATATTTCATGTACTGTTAATTCCTATTTTGGCTATTTTAATTTATACTGCGGTTAAATGGCCAACTCTCATCTTTACGACATTAATTATTACTGCTCCAATACTATTGGCTCTCTATTTTCTCTCAAAGAAATTTACAAGAAAAATTAAAATAACCGATGATGTAAAACCTTCTAAACTTCAAAGTAAAGGTTTCAGAGCAGGCTTTCTTAAAAAAATTTTAGCAGTGAAAAACTTCTTCTCTAAAATCAAGTCTTCAAGCTTTTTTAAGGGGCTTGCTATAATAATTGAATGGCAAATGAGTATCTTTAAAACGTATCAAACTCTTTTCAAACTTAAAGAAAGAGACAGAATCGCAAGACAAAACATTGGGAAAAGAGCTCTTACGATATCTAAGGGAAGACAAGGTAAAATTATAGGGTGGAAAATACCTAAGGGAACTGTATCAGATGTACATATTCCTGCAACAATTAGGGCTGCAGCTGCACATGGAGCATCTTTTGGGGAAAATGGAGTACTTCGACTTTCAAAGTCGGACTTAAGGGAACGTATATACGCTTACTATGCCCCCATAACCATTATGCTAATTTTAGATCTTAGTGATTCTATGTCGGTTACTAGAATCCATTTAAGGGAAGTTCTCCACAGGATTTATCAGGAAGCATACCGTTACCGCGATAAGCTTGGCATAGTTGCACTAAAAGACGCTAGTGCAGCAGTAATTCAATATCCAACCAGAAATCTCAGAGTTGTTGCAGGAAAAATAAAGATGCTTAAGGTAAGTGGCTACACGCCATTGGCATCCGGAATTTTAGAAGCAGTTAAAAGCCTGCATAGAGAAAAGTTAAGAGATCCCGAAATAATTCCAATGGTTGTTATACTCACAGATGGTTTTGCAAATATTCCCCTTCGCGTAGATCCGATAAGCGGTGAAATTCGACCATACAGCGCATTAGTCAAATCCTCCGAAAGAAATCTGGCTATCGAAGATGTTGTTTCTACCTGTATTCTACTTAAGAAAACGGGTATTCACACCGTGATAATAAATCCTGATCCTAATGCTGAAAATTACAGAATGAGCAATGAGGATATTTTAAAAATATATAGTTTGGCTTCTGTTCAAGGCAAATTTAACGGAGCAATATTTATAAAAGAGGTGGAGAAACGGTGGGAGGCTCCAGCGGTTGGACCTGCAGTAACTAAGCTGATGACATTGCTTAGTGGAGGAAAACTCTACTTTGCATCATCTATAGATACCGCTGGGGAAATAGCGAAAATAATAGGATCTGAAAGAGATGCATTAGCAAAAAGATATGCTTATGATAAAATTCAAAAAACTGTTTATGTCTAGAGAACAATTATTAAAATAATTAACTTTAAACCCGTAATTTTGAGAAAAACAGTATTGCTGCCCCTATATGTTAAATTATAAC
>JAEOSG010000221.1 GCA_016840485.1 Candidatus Baldrarchaeota archaeon | reverse complement strand
ATAGATGACTCCATGGGTAGAATAATAATGTCTTTTGGTAAAAAAGCTGTAGCAGGAAAGGCTGAGGAAGAAAATTTCACCAAAACTCTCAAATATTTAACAGATGTGCGAGAAGAAAATTTAAAGCAACTGGTTGAAAAAGAAAGAGAGCTAAGAGAAGTAAATATTCAAATAGAACAAATCAAAAGTCAATTAACTCCGGGAGAGAAAAGAGAATTAAAAGAAGTAGGTGTACTAACTTTATTTGCTTCAGCAGCTACCAGTGCAAAACATGTTTTTAAAGTAGAATACAATGTGACAAATGTTTCGTGGAAACCAGCATACGACTTAATTTTACAAGATGGAGAAGTCATTTTAGCGATGTACGCTAAAATTTTGCAAAGAACAACTGTGCCGTGGGAAAATGTTCCGCTAACTGTTTCCATGAAAACTATTCAGCCTGTTTTTAAACCGGAGCCAAAACCTTGGTACATAGAGAGAATGAAACCAAGACCTCGAATGGAAGTGCCCACAACTATTAAAGCCATGGCACTTAAAGTTCCTGAAGCTTTAAAAGCTGAAGTTGAGGTTGAAAAGGAACTTGCATTTGAAGAAGCTGCCATAGTTGAAGGAGAATATTTAACCTTTGAAATAAAGGAGCCTATATCGTTATATCCAAATAAGCATCAACTTGCACTTTTAACCTCTCAAAAAATAAGTGGCAAAACAAAATATGTTTGGTATGCATTTAGGCAACCTGGGTTTATAGAAATTGTGGAGTTTGAGAATCCTGAGCTTAGCATATCTCCTGGAGAATGCAGAATATTCAAAGGAGACGTATTTGTGGGTATGACAAGTTTACCATATGTGGCTCCTGGGCAAAAAATTGAACTTGCAACGACGTGGGAAGAAAATATTGAAACAAGAAGAAAATTAATACGGAGAGAGGAGAGGAGGAAAGGTTTGCTAAGAGATAAAGCATACATAAGGTACGCCTATAGGCTTACAATAGTAAACCATAAGAAAACATCTGTAAACGCAGAGATAATAGATCAAATACCAGTAGCAAAAGACCCAGAAATAGAAGTATCACTAGAAAAAGTCTCCATCGAACCCTTAGAAACTAATATGGGAATATTAAAGTGGAAGCTTGAAATAAAGCCAGAAGAGAAAAAAGAAATCGAATATACATTCATCGTAAAGTTTCCACCAGACTACGAAATAGCAAACCTACCTTAACAATCTAAAATCTGAAACACATCTCTTAAAATAAATTAAATTTATATGAAGTATAAGGATTCATTACTTGAGGATGGCGGGTGTTAAGAATGCCTTTCTGTAAAAGATGTGGCAGCCATATACCTGAAGACGCAAAATTTTGTCCTTATTGCGGAGCTGAACAGCCCATTGCGGTAACTCCCGCTACACCAACCATTCCCGCAACAACATTTGAGAAAAAGGATCCAGGTTTAACAGCACTTATAGCTATTGTAGCTGGATTTTTCGGCTTGTGGGGTATTGGCCACATCTATATAGGGAAAGTAGCTAAAGGAATAGCTCTTCTCATCCTCGGCATAATAATTCAGTGGCTCTTAGGAATAGCGTTTTTCATGGCAACGTTTTTTGGCATGACGTCTGGGCCTTATGGTATGATGCATGGCCCCGGAGTTATAGGTTTAATGCTGTTTGCCAGTGTAATTTGGACGATTATTATTCTAGTGGGCTTAATCTGGCAGGCATACGACGCTTACAACTTAGCCAAATATTACAACAACTACGTACAAACCTATCAAAGGCCACCATGGTAGGTCACCGTAAAATGTGAATTTAATAAATCTCTGTCTACGGAAAACATTTATAATGTGTACGACAAATGAGTTTTACATTTAGTATCAGGCTACCTAAGAAGCTAAGAGAGAAAATGAGGAAACATTCAGAGGTTGATTGGGCAGATGAAGTAAGGAAGTGCATTAAAGAAAAAATAAATAAATTGAAACTGGAAGAAATTCTTACCAAAGCAAGAACTTTAAGAGAAAAAATGATGGAAGAAATAAATCATGCAGAACTGATCAGAGAGGATAGAGAAAAATGAAAATTGTCTTGGATTCCAGCGCCATTGCAGCCTTATTTTTTAAAGACCCTTTTTCTGATATTGTTGAAAGAACCCTAAAACATTACGATGAATACTATACTGTTGATTTTGCGGTAGCTGAGGTTACAAATGTAGCTTAGAAACGAATAACCTTATTCAGCAAAGATCAAGAAATTATTAAAAAAGCACTAGATGCTGCAATAAACTTTATAGAAACTTTGTGTTATATTGTTTCTACTAACAAGTTATATAAAGATGCATCAAACATAGAATTAATACAAGAATTACTATCTACGATACAGTTTTTCTCGCTCTTGCAAATGCTCTAAAAACTAAACTATTAACATGTGCTATTAACATGTGATACTAAATTGAAAAATAGACTAACAGGAACAAAATATTTCGATCTATTACAATACCCAACATAACATAACTGGTGGGAAATATGATATCCTTAAAGAATGTTTTCCAAGCTTATTTCAAAATAAAAAACTATGTCAGGAAAACACCATTAGATTTCTCTCCAATTTTAAGTAACATAGCTGAAACCAATGTCTTTCTTAAACTGGAAAATTATCAGGTTACAGGTTCATTTAAAATACGTGGAGCCCTTAACAAAATAATTAAAAACTTAAACCGTGCCAAGAAAAGAGGAGTAATAACTGCTTCAACAGGCAACCATGGATTAGCAGTAGCTTACGCCTCCAAAATATTTAATGTTAAAAGCAAAATTATAGTAGCTACCAATGTTTCTAAAGTAAAGTTGAACAAAATAAAACAATACGGCCCTGAAATAGTTTTCCATGGGAAAGATTATGATGAAGCAGAGGAATACGCCGAAAAACTAGCAGAACAGGAAAACCTCATCTACATTTCACCTTACAATGATTTAGACATAATTGAGGCAAATGCAACAATAGCTCTAGAAGCTTTCACGGATAACCCTGACATTGATACTTTTATTGTTCCAATAGGTGGAGGCGGTCTAATTTCAGGTATTGCATTCTTTTCAAAAAAGGTTTCAAAGGACATAGAAATTATTGGTGTCCAGTCTGAAAACTCGCCTGCAATGTATGAATCCATTAAAAGGGGTAAAATAGTTAGGGTTCCTTTGAAGCCTAGTTTAGCTGACGGTTTACATGGAAATGTTGAAGAAAATTCAATTACATTCGACTTTGTACAAAAATATGTAGATGAAATAATTCTTGTTTCCGAGGAAGACATAAGGCGAGCGATTAAATTTAGCTTAGAAAAATTGGGAATATTAATTGAAGGATCAGCTGCCGTAACTATAGCTTCCATACTAAATAAAAAATGGAAACCAGATGGAAAAAATATGTGCTTAATAATTAGCGGGGGAAACATTGATATCCAGCATGTTAGGGACGTTTTCTCCAGATAAAATAAAATTTAGTAATATGTTAAATGAAGATATCATTTCTTAGTGTGCGCTTTAAAATTTAATAGATTACTGTGAAAATAAAGTATTTAGCTACCTTGGTTCTTTGTTAAAAATTTACATGTTTTTGAAAATGTTGTTAATTTTTTGAGAAAATTTTATATATGACTTTGAACTATACAAGTTTGAACTTTAATATTAAAGTTTAAAACTTAATATATGGGTTGGAGGTTAAGAA
>JAEOSG010000220.1 GCA_016840485.1 Candidatus Baldrarchaeota archaeon | reverse complement strand
TGCATTACATCATATGACCTAAGCCACCAATACTTGCACGCTTCATATATGTTAAATGTGTCTTGAACTTTTGACACGTGATAAAATGACACGGGATCTCTTGGCGTTAATTCTCCTCCTAGGCTCCATTCCCTTCCATTCCAGACAAGCATAGCATTCGCTGGAAACAAACCTTCAAATAACGGTCTCCCTGTCAGTGGGCTTCCATATTCGCCTAAAGTGCCGAGTTTTATTAGGCTTGAGTCCGGGACTATCTCCTTCATCAGAAATAGAAGTCCGAGGGTTCCAATCACGTTGTTATACTGAACCATGATTGCATGATCGCAATCCACCATGCTGTAAGGCGCGCTTGGGACCTCACCGTAATGCACTATTGCTTCTGGTTTGGTTTCTTTCATAAATCTTCCAAGTTTTTCGCGGTCTAAAATGTCTATTTGCTTGAATTTTATGTCTATTCCAAGTACTTCCTTTGCTGCTTTTATCCGTTCCTTCATGCTTGCTATTGGAACTACGCTATTGGCTCCCTTTTCTCTAACACATTTTCTTCTAAGAAAGTTGTCAACCCCGCTTACTTCACAGCCTAAAGCTCCAAGCTTAAGGGCTAAACTCCACCCTAGATATCCATCTATGCCCAGAATCATGACTCTCATGTTTTCAAGCAAGTAGCCATATTTCGTAGGTCGCCATTCGGGGCATTCTTCAAAAGTAATTGTAGGTTCAAAATGTCCTAGGTCTGGTTGGCGAGCGCATTCGATTAATATGCCTTCTGTTTCCATTTTCCTTCTTATTACTTCTATTGACTGGCCACATGCTCTGAAATCCACATTTCCCTTAAGTATAGCTGCGGGGCAGTTCCAACAGGTTTTTTCCGCATTATGCAGTTTCATTTTTTACACTCCTAATGCCCAGATAACTGTAAGCACATTTTCTACTGAGAGGTTATTCGGAACAACTTCATAAGCTTCTGGTCCTTTAACATATAAGAACGCGTCTTCTTGTGTGTGTTTTCCAGTTAAGCCTTCCTCCATTTCGAATATTTCTTTATGGAAAAGCCTTGCCCTCAGATTAAATCCTCTTTCAGGTAATAGAACAAGGTCTGGAGCATTTTCTAGATAATTTCCATGGTATATCTCTTCTTTTCTGTACACTTTCTTTATAACTTTCCTTCCATGCCATGTGAGTTCATAAAAAAGGTCTGTTAAGTCCTGGATAAGTTTCTGTTCTTCATTTTTGTTTACGCTTCCCCTTGGATATTTTCCGTTTTTGTTTAGATATATTCGCGAAGGGTCAAGTGCAAAAGCTTTAGTTTCTCTTTTGATGCTGTTATATCCTTTTTTGGGGTTATCTTCAATTTTTAAATATCCTTTTTCTGCGAGATAGGTGCTAATATTCACGTTTACATCTATTTTTTCCATTCCGTGGTCTGAAAGAATTATGAGGTTATCTTCTTCGTCTAATCTTGAGCTTATTTTTCCTATAGCGTTATCTATCGCTTTAAAGTAGTCCAAGAAATTTTGGTGTTGTCCATGGTTTTTGTCTTCATAGGCGTTCCATAAAAAGTGTTCCAGCCTATCCGTACCTGTAAAGACGATCATCGTAACATCCCACATTATCTCATCCATTAGTTTCATGCAAACCTTTAGCCTTAGTTCTAATGTCTCATAGAGTTGCTTGAAAAGTATTAGAGAAGAAAGTTTTGCACGTTCAACGTCTATATCTATTTGGTAACCCATTTTTCTAAGAGTTTCAACATAGGGTTTAGGGTATACAGCTTTCTCGAGGTCGGGTGACACAAATCCTGTTATTAATATTCCATTTATTTTTTGAGCGGGATATGTTGCTGGCAGATTTACAATAATGTATCTTTTCCGTTCATTTATCTGCCAAAATGGAGGGGCTTTTAATTTTAAAGAGTTGTGAAAAGATAGAATGTAAGAACCGTCAAGGATATCTGTAAACCCGAAAACCCCGTGTTCTCCAGGGTTTTTTCCAGTAATTATTGAGCTCCATGAGACAGCGGAAACTTCAGGTATAGTTGATTTCATAATTTTGAAGATTCCTTCTTTTCTTAGATCCTTAAAGTTGGGCATAATATTGTGGTCTGCAAGTTCCTTTAATAGTCCGTAGGGAACTCCGTCTAGACCTATGATAAGCGTTTTCTTTGCTTTTCCTGTCATCGAATCACATTTTATTTACTACTATATAGTTGTAAATTTTATCTTCCTTATAAACGTTTTCTGTAAATTCACATATACAAGCTCACCTCTTCACTAATACTTAGTTAAAGAGAATAAAATTTAAGGAAAAATGAGAAAGAAATTATGGTGCCCGAAAATCATTGATACAATTGCGGGAAAGGCAAAAATTACAGTTATCTTACCTGCACTAAATGAGGAGAAAACAATAGGTAAAATTGTTCAGCAAATAAAAAAGTACGCTGCTGAAGTCATTGTGGTTGATGATGGAAGTAGTGATAAGACAGCAGAAAAAGCTTTGGAGCAAGGGGCTAGGGTTTTCTCTCATTTGAAAAATAAAGGCTATATTGCTGCTTTGAAAACGGGGTTCGTTAATGCAAAGGGAGACATAATTGTTGTCATGGATGCGGATGGTCAACATGATCCTGCAGACGTTCCTCGTCTAGTTAAACCCATAGTAGATGATAAGGCGGATCTAGTTATAGGTGCTAGGGAGCGGTTGTCCTCCTTTTCAGAAAATGTTATTACAAAACTCACTCGTTTTAAGGTGGATACTTGGGATGCATGTTCTGGTTTTAAGGCGTTGACGAGGGATGTGGCGAAAAGAATGCAGATAAGAGGAAAGTGTACGTGTGGAACCTTTATTTTGGAGGCTCATAAATTGGGTGCCCGAATTATGGACGTTAAAGTTAAAAACAAACCAAGACGTTTTGGAAAGAGTAGGATGAAAAAAGAACATATAATTCAGCTCTTTTTAGTTTTGAAGGAGCTGTTAATCTAGTTTCTTGGATTTGTGTTCCCATAGAAGGTTGAACATTAAGGCTAATCCTTTAACAACGCTTTTATGAGAGGTGACTGCAGCTTCTCGGAAAAAGAATGGGACACCGGGGTCTTCAACAAGAAAGATCGCCCGTCCATTGTTCTCTGGGTCTGTGATGGAGCCTCTTATGGGCACGTTGTCGGAAAATCGTAGCATGAGTTTCTTTCCTAAGGTTTTTCTCAAAATATGTAAAATTTTTCCTTGTTTTTCCTTGTCTTCTTGTCCCATGAGATTTGGATTCATCAATATTATTCGTATGTTGACTCCTTTTGTTTTCGCCGTTTTGAGATTTTCTGAAACTTGAGGGAAGTATTCCATGGCTCTGGAGAGTATAAGTATCTCTTGGGTAGCTGCGTCATACATGCTTTTTGTCTCTTCTAGGGAAACGTCCCCAACGGATACTATGCGAAACAGTGGGACACTTTCGGTGCCTTTTTCTCCCTTGAGATAAACCTTGTTTGCGATATCCACAAGCGTTTTTGCTTTACTTTCCAAGAAAGCAAGCTTTTTTTGTAGGTTTTCACGTTGTATGGCGATTAATAAATTAACCATGTCTTGAGGTGAACGCGGTGCGTATAAAGATGGTCTGCCGGGTTTTTTTGTTACTAGCCCCATTTTTGCGAGATCGTCTAGGACGTCGTATATTCTAGCTGGTGGAACTCCGCTTGCTTTGCTGACTTCTGCTGCTTTTGTTTCTCCTA
>JAEOSG010000016.1 GCA_016840485.1 Candidatus Baldrarchaeota archaeon | reverse complement strand
TTGCTGTTAATTCCTTTGATGGCTCTTTCGTCTCTTTGTCTTTGACAATTTCAATTCCGATCATCAATCCTTTTCCTCTAACTTCTCCTATGTACTTAGATTCTTCAGCTAGATCCTTGAGATATTTTAACGTTTTTTCTCCCAATTTTTCGACGTGATCTAATAGTTTAGTTTCGTTAGCGAAATCTATTGCTGCTGCTCCGGCAGCCATTGCTACCACATTTCCTCTAAATGTGCCCATGTGCGACCCTGGCACCCAAACATCGAGAGACTTATTATATACTATTCCTGCGAGGGGCAGTCCTATTCCTCCAACAGATTTTGCTACAGTCATTATGTCCGGTGTAACATTAGCATGCTCACAAGCAAACCATTTTCCAGTGCGTCCCATACCGCTCTGGATTTCATCGATTATAAGTGGAATTCCATATTTCTTGGTTATTTCTCTGAGTTTCTTCAAAAACTCATCTGGTGGAACAATTATTCCTCCTTCACCTTGAATGGGTTCAACGATGATTGCCGCTGGAGTAGTTACTCCAGAATTAGGATCTTCAAGAATATGTTCAACATACCCTGCGCATCTTACCCCGCAGTCAGGGTACTCTAGTTTAAATGGACACCTATAGCAGTAAGCGTAAGGTGCAAAATGTATTTCTGGTCCAAGTGGTGTGTAGGGCTCTTTAAGTTTCTTGCCGCTCGATAGAGCCAGAGCTGTTGTAGTTTGTCCATGATAGCTCCCTTCAAAAGCTAGTATAACGTACCTTTTAGTACAATATTTTGCAAGTTTTATTGCTGCTTCAACAGCGTCAGATCCTGTTGGCCCGCCGAAAATGACTTTTGCGTTGTTTTTAAGTTCACCGGGAGCTATTTCAACAAGTCTTTTAGCTAGTTCTTCTCTAGGTTTTGATGGAAAGTCAAGCGTATGAGTAAGCTTTCTTAATTGTTCAATGGTTTTCTCCAGTATTATTGGATTTGAAGACCCGAAATTTAAAACGGAAATGCCAGATAGGAAGTCAATGTATATGTTTCCATCGACATCTTTAATGGTTGCACCTTTAGCTTCTTCTGGAACAAATGGCAATGTATGTGGATATAAAACCGCATTTCCTTCATATTTCTCTTGTTTTTCTAAAATTTCCTTAGCTACAGGCCCAGGAGGTTCAACAACAATTTTAGGCGCACCTGAAAAGTGCAAAGAAACAAATGCATCCATAACTTCACCTCCTAACAAGCCACCAATCATGGATGTAATACATATTAGGACGCGTATGTCATACAGTCATGTAGTTTAAAATTCAAGAAATTAATATTAAATAACTTTTCATAAAATATCTAAAAGAATATTTTAATATTTAGGAAAACTTGCGAATAATTTTATTATATTAAACTAAAAACTTGTCTCACCTCATCTGAAAATTCAGTTAACTTGATTAACTTGCTAGTTCATTTGACGCAGTTTTAAATTAAGATATAATTCTAAGTTTTCATGTAGTACGTAAAGGATAAAATAGCGACGTAGATGGGGTTTCTGCGGCATTACTCAGGGTAAAATTAAAATCGAAGTCATCGTACAAATTTAAGAAGAAAAATTTAAATATTGTTTAATTATCTCTATTATAACTTGGAAATAGTCCTTTAAAGGGGTAAGTAGGTGAGAGGTGGTACTTTGTGATGTTAAGAAAAAGAACTGCCAAGATACGATCTATAGCGATTATCGCTGTAATAATAATAATTGCAGCAGCAATTGCGGGTGCCATTTACTACTATAGAACCACAGTTCCTCCTCCAAAGCCCACAAAGACTTTTACTGCAGTTATGTGTTACGATTTCATAACGGACCTTGATCCCGCATACAGCTTTTCCGGTGAAGTTAATGTAATGGCTAACGTCTATGAAACGCTTCTTGTATACAATCCCGAAGGAACTGGTGTTACCGAATACGGGCTTCCACATAGCGAAGTTGCTCCGGGTTTAGCGGTAAATTACACAGTTTCTGATGATGGGTTAACATGGATATTTTATTTAAGGAAGGGTGTTAAATTCCACGATGGAACGCCGTTTAATGCAACAGCTGTTAAATATTCCATAGAAAGGATTATGGAGTTAGGTGTTGGAGCTGCCTTCATATGGGATCCTGTTGAAAAAATAGAGATAATAGATGAATACACTGTGAAGTTTGAACTAAGTTATCCAGCGCCTTTACAAAGAATAGTTGCATCCACGTATGGGGCATGGATATATTCTCCAAAAACTGCAGAAATTGAGAACTTACATGACTGGTTTAATGAAGGTCACGATGCAGGGTCGGGGCCTTATATGATTGAAAGCCTTGAAAGAGGAGTGCAAATAACTTTAAAGCGATTTGAGGATTATTGGCGCGGCTGGGAGGAACATGCTGAAGACCGTATAGATAAAGTTATCTATAAGATAGTTGAAGATCCTGCTGTAAGAGTGCAAATGCTAGAAACTGGAGAAGCGCAATGGGTTGAGTATCTTCCAACGGAGGAAAGGAAAAGATTTGAAGCTATGCCAGAATTTCAAGTAATACGGCAGCCGACATACTTCATACACTACGCCTTCATGAATACTAAAAGTCCTTACCTTTCAGATAAGTTAGTACGGCAAGCTCTTGCATACGCTTTCCCCTATGATGATTGGATAGAGTTAGGTGAAGGAACATATATTAAGCCCCCAGGGCCGATACCTAAAGGTATGTGGGGATGTTTTGAGGATCTTCCGCAGTACACTTATAACTTAACGAAAGCAAAAGAACTTTTAGCAGAGGCAGGCTATCCAAATGGAGGCTTTAAGTTAAAGTACTACTACATTTCAGGTGCTCCTACGGGTACTGCTGGAGAAATGTGGAAAGCTGAGCTAGAAAAACTAGGCATCGAGCTGGAAGTTGTAGGAATGACTTGGCCAACCCTATGGGAACGTATAAAGAGTGGGCCTGAAGAATGTGGTTACGATATATGTGCATTTGCTTGGTGGCCAACGTACATAACTCCTTATGACTTCCTTTATAACATGTTCCACACAGAAGAGAAGCCTTTCTGGAATGCAGCCTTTTACAGTAATCCTGAATTTGACAACCTAATAGACACCGCATTTAAACTGGAAGGATCAGATCCGGATAGAGCACTTGAACTTTACCGCGAGGCGCAAGAGATTCTCATAGAGGATTGTCCAGCTGTCTTTTTGGATCAATTGGTGGAAGTATTTGTCTTACCCAGTAACGTTAAAGGCTTTAGGACTAACCCTGCATACGGTTATACTACCATCTTCTTCTGGTATATGTGGATCGAAGAGGAGGGTGGTTCACTAACTATTGCACCCGGCTTTCAGTTAACATTAATTTCCTTAATCTTTGCCTGCTTTGGATTTATCAGCCTACCAAGAATTCGCCATACAGTGTTCAACGAGGAGGAAAGAGTATGGGCAGTTTAAAGCGATACATATTAAAAAGACTCTTGGAAGGCTTTGTAACGCTGATGGGGCTAACCTTAATTACCTTTTTTTTAGCTAGAGTAGCACCATCTGATCCTGCTGCTTTATGGGTGGGATTGCATGCGAGACCTGAACAGGTTGAACAAGCCCGTAAAGAACTTGGTTTAGATAAACCTCTATATGTACAATATCTCATCTATTTGCGTGATCTATTTAGAGGTAATTGGGGCATTTCTTATCGTACTCGTAGACCAGTTATTGAAGATGTTTTAACGTATCTACCAGCTACTGTTGAACTGGCTTTGGCCGGATTAGTCATTGCGATAATTATTGGAGTACCCTTGGGCGTGATTGCAGCAACAAAAAAGGATAAAATGGTTGACCATGCCTGTAGATTGATCGGAATAACCACCCTCTCAGCGCCAAGTTTTTGGTTAGCATTATTGTTGCAGATACTTTTTGCCCGCATGTTAGGTATTCTCCCCTTGCAGGGACGATTAAGCCCAGATATTTCAGAAATGTATCCTATCAAGCATATAACCGGGCTTTATTTAATAGATAGTTTGCTGACAGGCAATTTCATCGCTTTTCAAGACGCATTGTTACATATTATTCTTCCTGCCTTTGCTTTAGCTTCGTACTCCCTAGGTTTTTCCATAAGGATGATTAGAGCAACAATGATAGAGGTTTTAAGAGAAAAATACATTGTAGCTGCAGAGGCTTTTGGAATACCAAAAAATAAAATTAGATTCAAATACGCATTAAAGAATGCAATAATCCCTACCCTAACAATCTTAGGGATAG
Organism: Candidatus Baldrarchaeota archaeon; assembly: GCA_016840485.1. Lineage (GTDB taxonomy): Archaea > Asgardarchaeota > Baldrarchaeia > Baldrarchaeales > DXJG01 > DXJG01. The sequence goes on along the minus strand of JAEOSG010000016.1, from coordinate 27,300 downwards.
TTTTTGCTTGGAACCTTACCGGAGCTTATTTAGTTGAAATGGTATTTAACTGGCCTGGTCTCGGAACATACACTTGGCGAGCTATTTTGGCAGTCGACTATCCGGTAATTGTAGCAACAACTACTATGGCAGGTATTATTATGATAATTACTAACCTAATCATTGATCTGGCTCAAGCTTACATAGATCCTAGGGTCAGACCGTGAAGGAGGGAGTGAACGCAATGGAAAGAAAACGGTTTAGAGAGATTCGTATTATCTTACATGTACTAAGGGAAAATCGTTTAACGATGATTAGCTTAATCATTTTAATTTCCATCATCCTTATGGGCGTTTTTGCGCCCTTAATAGCTCCATACCCAGATGCTTATAAGGGTATTCCAAATGTTGAAGAAAAATATAAACCACCAAGCTTCAAACACTTATTTGGAACAGATTACCTTGGCAGAGATATCCTCAGCAGAATAATGTACGGTGCAAGATACTCTCTGCTAGCAGCAATAGTTATAGTGGCTTTATCTGTGGCTATCGGCTGGCCACTCGGGGTAATAGCAGGCTATCGAGGAGGATTAATAGATGACATTATAATGAGAATAACAGACTTGTTTCTTGTCTTTCCTGCACTTGTATTAGCGTTAATTATAGCCTTCATATTAGGGCCTAACTTAGTAAATTCTATGATTGCAATATCCGTTACTTGGTGGCCTTGGTACACTAGACTTGCACGAGCAGAAGCAACTTCGCTAAGGGAACGCGAATTTGTAGAAGCTGCTAAGGCTGCTGGTTTAAGTGATGCTCAAATAGTGTTTCGCCACGTATTTCCAAATACTATGGTACCTATCATTATCCAAGCTACCATGGATCTTGGTACGGCGATACTGGTTGCAGCTGGTTTAAGTTTCCTAGGATTAGGTGCCCAGCCACCTACACCTGAATGGGGCCTTATGATAAACGAAGGACGCTCAGTTATTTTCTCAGCTTGGTGGTGTGCGCTGTTCCCAGGAATATTTATCTTTATCACGGCAATGGCATTTAATCTGCTGGGAGATGGTTTGAGAGAAGCTTTAGATCCCAAACTTAGAAGAATAAGAAGGCTTGGATGAGTATGGATATGCCACTTCTAATTGTCGAAAATCTCAAAACCCATTTTTACACGTATGATGGAATAGTACAGGCCTTAGATGGTGTAACCTTCGAATTGTATAAAGGAGAAACGTTTGGCTTAATAGGCGAAACGGGATGTGGAAAAACAGCTACAGCTCTCTCTATCATGAGACTACTACCAGAAAATGGAACCATTGCGGAAGGCAGAGTCTTATTTAAGGGAGAAAACTTGTTGGAAAAAGATGAAGAAGAGATGAGAAAAATAAGAGGAAAAGAAATTTCAATGATCTTTCAGGAGCCGTCAGCCTATCTAAATCCAGTATTTACTGTGAGGGAACAAATAATTGATGTAATAATGGCCCATCAAAATCTTGAGAGAGAAGAAGCTGAGGAGAAAGCGATTGAAGCCCTCAAACTTGTTGCTCTTCCAGATCCTGAAAGAATTTTAGGATCATACCCTCATGAACTGAGTGGTGGAATGCAGCAACGAGTCATGATAGCAATGGCATTATCGACTAATCCCGATTTACTGATAGCTGACGAACCCACAAGCTATTTAGATGTTACAGTTCAAGCTCAAATCTTAGAGCATTTAAAGAATGTTAAGAGGAAAAGAAACCTTTCACTTTTGCTTATAACTCATAATATGGGTATAGTAGCGGAGATGTGCGATCGAGTGGGCGTAATGTATGCAGGAAACATCGTGGAAATAGGTAATGTACGGCAGATCATCAAAAAACCTTGTCACCCTTACACTATGGGACTACTGGCAGCCCTTCCAAGACCTGAAACTAGGAGGAAAAAGCTCTATAGTATTAAAGGTTCTATACCTGACCTTATTAACCCTCCTTCTGGCTGTAGATTTCATCCAAGATGCCCATACGCCATGGAAATATGTAGAAGAAGAAAGCCTCAAACCGTAGAAGTTGAACCAGGAAGATATGTAGCATGTCACGCCGTAGAGAGGGGAGTGGTAACTTGACAAAAACTTTAATTAAAGTAGAATTATTAAAGAAATATTTTCCGATAAGAGGATTCCTATTTAAGGTAATAGGGTATGTTCGGGCTGTGGACGGTGTTAGTTTATCTATAAAGGAAGGGGAAGTTTTTGGTCTGGTAGGTGAGTCAGGATGCGGTAAGACAACTTTAGGGAAGTGTATTCTTCGTTTAATTGAGCCGACTAGTGGTAAAATATTTTATAATGGAATAAACATTCTGGAACTAAATCGAAAAGAATTGAAAAAGATAAGAAGAAATATTCAGATAGTCTTTCAGAACCCATTTTCATCTTTAGATCCAAGGATGGTTGTTAGAGACATTGTTGCGGAACCCTTAATAGCATATAATATGAGAGAAAAATTAGATGAGAGAGTTTTAGAATTGTTGAAGCTTGTGGGATTGAAGGAGGAACATATGTGGAGATACCCCCATGAGTTAAGTGGTGGACAAAATCAGCGAGTTGCAATTGCCAGAGCATTAGCACTAAACCCCAAGTTTATCGTTCTAGACGAACCTACTTCAGCCTTAGATGTTTCAGTTCAAGCTCAGATACTAAATTTGCTTCAAGATCTTCGAGAAAAACTTCACTTATCTTACCTTTTTATTTCTCATGACCTCAGTGTTGTTCGACATATCAGTGACAGAATGGGTGTAATGTACTTAGGTAAAATCGTGGAGGTGGGTAGTTCAGACGATATCTGGGAAAATCCGCTACATCCTTACACATCAGCTTTGTTATCTGCAATTCCTATTCCCGATCCAGATATAGAGAGAAGAAGAAAACTAATAGTAGGAGAACCTCCTAGCCCCATGAACCCTCCTTCTGGCTGTAGATTTCATCCAAGATGCCCATACGCCACGGAAATATGCAAAGAAAAAGAACCTAAGTTAAAGGAGTTATCTAAAGGGCACTATGTTGCGTGCCATATACAGCATTGAAGATTTTAATCGCTTTAAAATCAGATAACCTCGAAATTGACAAGAAAATTTATGATATTCGATTAACAGGAATGTTACGTAAAAGAGTATCTGGAGGTGAAATAAAAATGGTGAAAATTGCGGCAGTACAAATGAGTATAAAATGTTGGGAACCTGAGAAGAACATTCAAAAAGCTCTTCAATTATCGGAAGAGGCGTTTAAGAAAGACGCAGAAATACTGTGTTTCCCCGAAGAATTTATTACGGGGCCTGTGAGAGGAAAAGTCGAAAAATTTGCTCAACCCATACCTGGTAGATATACTGATATTTTTAGCAAACTTGCTCTGGAGTACAACGCCTATATAATAATGGGCTCTATGGTTGAGAGGGAAAATGGAAAATATTACAATACATCTGTTGTTATATCGCCTCAAGGAAACATTTTGGGAAAATATAGGAAAATTTTTCTTTGGCATCCAGAGAAGGATTACATTGAAAGGGGGCGAGAAATTCCAGTCTTTAAGACAAAATTTGGTACGATAGGTGTTGAAATATGTTGGGATTTAGCTTTCCCTGAAATAACTAGAGAATTGGCTCTTAAAGGAGCTGACATAGTTTTTTGTCCTTCTTTCTGGTCCGAAGGTGACAACCCGCTATATAAACAATTTGGATTTAGCACCGAGTCGATATTTATAGACTCATGTGTGGCCGCAAGAGCTTTCGAAAACGAATTAGCCTTCGTATTTGTAAACGGATGTGGACCATGGCAGTTACAAGAATACTCAGATAAATTAGTTGGACATACACAAATTGCTTTGCCTTTCTACGGCGCAATTGCAAAAATGGATGATAAAGAAGGAGTACTAGTAAAGGATATCGATCTATCAATATGTACTAAAGCGAGGAATGTTTACTCTATTGTAAACGATTTAAAAAATAGTATGAAGCCCGAATTCAGACGATATTCTGTTATTTAAGTCTTAAAAAGATGAAATGAATAAACAAGTTCTTTGGGAGAACGTTAGGTTGTTAAAGAAGAAAAAGGTTAAATATATTGTGATCGCATTCTTCTTACTTTCCATAATAATTATTTCACTAACACTAACCTTATATGAGAAAAGTTTGCAATCGAAATTTAGGGTAGGTATTTATACAGGGCCAGGAACATGGGAACCAGGAATTGAAGCATTGGAAGCGTTTTTCGAAGAACATGGAATTAAATACTACGAATTAGAAGTTGAAGAAATCTTAAATGAAACCCTTGAAGAATATTCTTTGATTATCGTTCCAGGCGGATGGGCTTGGGATTATTATATCGCCCTAACTGCTGAAGGAGCAGAAAACCTAAAAGAATATGTTAGAGAAGGTGGAGGATATATTGGTATTTGCGCAGGAGCTTACTATGCATGCGAACTTATCATTTGGAACAACCATACATATATGATTCCTTCCGCGTATCCAATCGGTCTCATAAACTGTACGGCAAGAGGCCCTAGATCGGAATATCCATGGCCTGCCTGCGGTGACCTAGAAGTGAAAATTAATTTAAGTAATCCTTTCCTAAAGAACCTACCTGAGACTTTTGTCACATACTATTGTGGTGGACCGGAATTTCTAAATTTAAGCAAAGGGATAGAAGTGTTGGCCTGGTATACTGATGAAACACCTGCAATAATTTCAGCAAAATATGGCAAGGGACTGGTTGTATTAATGGGGGTTCACTTAGAAGTAAAGAAACAAACATGGCCATTACTCTTAGCTATTGTTAACATGTTTAGAGAAAAATTGAAAAAAGACAGCGAATCATCGAACTTGTGGCAATTATTAATTTGTGAGTATTCATTATGGTCTAAAACTTTTGAAATCGAAAAGAGAAACATCATTTAATTTCATAAAAGTTTGAAATTAGAATTTCAACTGTGTAAAGCTCTATATCTGGAGATTCATGAAACGTCAATTAGATTTGTGGTTTTGCTCTTCATGAACAGTAGGCGCTGCTTCTTCCAATTTTCTGTTACAGAAAGCAAATATTACATCATTAACAGTTTTTTCATCTTTTGCTTTCAGAATTCGGATACCATAGCTTTTAAGTACACTAAAGGCTGCCCTACCTATATTTCTCACAATAACAATCGAAACACCCCTTTTAAAGAGGGATTCAGCCAAAGAAACTCCTTTACCCTTTTCTTCTTCAATAAATGGGTTTCTTTCGATGAATATTTCCTTTATTTTCTTGTCAGCCCCGAGTACCACGATGGTCAGGTATTCTGCTCTTCCAAAATGTTCACAAACCTCAGACTTCAATCCCTCGGGGCCCTTAGATGGAATTGCAACTACTATTTCTTCACGTTCAACAGGTTTAATAGCAATAAACACGTGATCGACCTTTGAAATCTCATGCTTAATTTTTTTAATAACTTCTTTTCTTATTATATCTGCTCTTGTAATATCAAGAGTTGGAGAAAGTTCGATTTCAAGATCAACGAATATATGTCCACCTGCACTCCTTGCTCTAACTTCTGATACCTTCATCACGCCAGGTACTTCTCTTGCTAACTGTTTAATTTTATTTAAAACATCCTGCTCCAAAAGTGTATCCATTAACGTGTAGATTGAATCTTTTCCAATATTGTACCCTTCTCGTATAATTGCAAGGGAAATTAGAAAGCCGATCAATGGATCTGCGATCAAAATGCCATATGAGGAAAAAAGGATGCCAAAGAACACCGCGGCGCTTGCGAGCGAGTCAACTCTTGAGTGTACACCTTCAGCAATGAGTGAGGGGCTATTTATTCTCTCTCCTACTCTTCTTTTATATTCTGCCAAAATTAATGAGCCTATTGCTGCAATTAGAGGAACTATAAATGCTATATAAGTCACAAAGATTTCTTCTGGTGAGATTATCTTTTTAATAGATTCCCACGCGGTTTCAACACCTGCTCCAATGATAAACAGTGATACAAATAGACTTGCAATGTTTTCTGCTTTATAATGCCCATATGGATGGGTTTTATCAGGTGGCTTGGCTGAGATTTTTATCCCTACCCACACCATGACTGAGGAGGCTACGTCAACAAGTGAATGAAAACCGTCAGTTAAAAGTCCAACACTCCCCGATAAGATGCCTATTGTAATTTTCATCATTGAAAATATGGCGTTTCCCCATGCAGAAATGATTGCTGCTTTCTTTCCAGCTTCGGCATAGCTTTCAATCATTGCCATTCAACTCTCGTAATAATTTATGCGATACCATTTAAGAACTATAAGTCTCAATAGTCATTTTGTTCTTATGCACAAAAATATATAAACATTAGCGTAAACTTAGTGGTTAACAATCCCAAAGATTAGCAAGATTTAAAAATAAGTTACAATAACAGAAAAATTATATTATAACACGGAAAGCAAAAAATAGTAGGATTTATGTTTTGTTGAGTTTAGTGTCTTTTCTTAACCGCCATTACTACCGCGATCACTACGACCAAGAAGATTCCACCGACAAGGTACATTGTTGGTATTCCTGCAATTGTTTCTGGAAGGGTTACACCTTCTCCAGTAGCTTCCTCTTCTTCAGCGGTGGTTTCCTCGGTGGTTGTAAGTCCAACTATTGGGTCGTGTGTAACTTCGGTTTCAAAGTGTGGATAACATAGGAACACCTTAATACAATCTTCGCAAGTTATGTAGGACGCTGTTGCCTCTCCTTCACCACCATCTACTATGATTGTTGCTGTGAAGTCAAAGTAACCTAGTTGTTCACCATATCCTATTTCAAGTGCTCTCCTTCCTTCTTTGTCTCCAATCGGTTTCTCTTCAGTCATCTCTTCAGATGGGCTTATGTCTCTTCCAGCTACACATGGTTTAATGTCCTTTTCTTCTGTGACATTGCTCCATGAAATGTCCCAACGAAGCGCAAGCATGCTGTCTTCTCTGGTCCAACTCCAGTTCCTAATAACTATGGTGAATTTAAGTTCTGTCAATCCATTCACTAGTAAACCGTCCACCTCAGTATCTTCAAAGAACATGTAACATACTATGTCGATCTCTAAATCTCGTTGTCTTGGATTGCGTACTTCGCTGCTGTTAAAGCTGAACTTCACACCTATAGTTTCTCCGTTGGCGTTTGTAATGTTTTGGAATCCTGAAAACTCCCATGTTAGTGATGGAAATGTTAACATGGATTCACCAACTATTTCGTTAGACTGGTAGGTTTTATCTCCGTTTTCGTCTACGAATTCTACTATGCTTACGAATTTTACGTGATAAACAATTTCTGGATCGCTGGTGTTCCAGAACTGGAAGTGTACTACTTCACCCATAGCGGTGACTTGCACCGTGAAAACTGGTGTTTCTAGCATCACTCTACCATTACTGTATTCGTAATGCGTTTCTCCATGTCTTCCAGAAAATACTTTGCCAGCTTCCTCATAGCCCTTCTCTGTAACTCCGATTATAGGGTCGTGCTCTATTCTTTCGGAATGCGGGTAGGCAATGTAGAATCTTATGTTATTTCCGTCAGTTCTATATGAACAGGTTACGCTGACGACTTCTTTTGCTCCTGTTGTCTTATTAATTTTTAATGCGTCTGTTGTTGCGCCAAAGTATGCATGAGTTTCGTTTGTAATTTCACTTACGAATTCCAGTTTTGTCAGTTTTTCTTTGGGATCTTTGGGTCCTATTGGTCTCTCATTTTCCATAACTTCGTTGACATCGATTTCTTCTCCATGCATTCTGACGCAGTGACATGTTTGTTTAGGTTCTTCCTCCACCGTGATATCCCAACGAAGCGCGAGCATACTTTCATCAGTGTGCCACGGCCAGTTTTCGATAATAATGTCTACTTTCAACTCTGCTAAGCCAGATATGTTATAGTATATCTTATCTGGTTCAACTTCGATTTCCACGTCCTCAAAGTATATCTTACATCTTAAAAGCACATATAAGTCACTATACGCGATGCTGTCTGTCTCATTTAGCGTTGTGCTATTCATGTTTAGTTGGAAGTCAAAACCTATGCCAATTATCTCGTTGTTCTCCGCAGTTAGGTTGTAGAATCCGCTGAAATTCCAAAGTGCTCCCCCTTGGGCAAATGGGAATACAGGGCTCCAGAATTTTGGGGTTTCTTGTTGACCTTGTTGTGACTCTTGTAGAAGCATATCTTCTGCAGTTACTGTTTCATTGTATTGAAATGCGCCATCACCGTTTTCGTCTATGAATTCTATCATTGAAACAAATTTAGCTATGTACACAGTATCATTGTGCTCTGTTACCCACCATTTGAAATGTGGTAAACCCGATCTAGTGTTTACCATTATGGTTAGTACATCGGTTTTTAGTATGACTACTCCTTCTTCTTGCGATTCGTATTCAATTGTATGGGTTTCTTTGTCTTCGTCAAGAACTACTTCCGATTTTGCTGCTAATGGGTGTGCCGTTGAAAGTGGTGCTGTTAGTAGCGGTAGCGCTAACGTTACTATCAGTAATGCTGCAAATATTATTGTTATGTTCTTTATTTTCATTGTTAACTTTCACTCTCCAAATTTTGTTTTTAAGATAACTTTTAGTTAAAGCTTTTTTTAAATGTTTAGCTCGATATTTATCGAAACCTTACCTCGAACAAATTCGAGGTCGGAAAAACTTATTTCGAACATGCACAATTAATCTTCTAGGCGAGAGAGAAAATGCCAAAAGAGAAGAAAGAGAAGGACGCAATATACACAGCATTAAGTCACCCATTAAGAAGACGTATTCTCAAGATTATTGGAGAGAAGGGTTATGCTACCTTTACAGACTTCATTCAAACTCTTAACATCGAAGTTGGAACTCTTTACTATCACTTGAATCTTATGAAGCCGCTGTTAAGGCAGGATGAAGCTAAACGATATCTACTTTCCGACCTAGGTAATTTGGCATATCAAATTATGATTACCAGTGAAGAAAAACTTAAAGTTAGGAAAACGTTAACAGAAACAAGTATTGGAAAATATAGTCTTATTTTCGGGTTTAAACCCATATTTAGCTACATTTCGTCATCTAATCCGAAAAGATTTCTTTTTGAAGTATTTATTATTGTAATATTTGGTAGTTGGGTTGTTGTAGAAGCTGGTTTACAGCCGTTACTCTTGTTTTTCATCGAACCACCTATTGTGGCACCTCTACTTGTGGGATTATGTTGGATTTTAAATTGGTTTGTCATTTTTCTTTTACTAGAAGTTTTTAGTAGAGTATTTTATGGTAGACGTGAAGGATGGGACAAATTACTGGTAAATTCTTGCTTTGCCTTGCTACCTCTCTTGCTTTTTGCTGTCATATGGTGGTTGGATGATTTATTTAATTTAAACCTTATAATATTCTTTCCAAACTTCTCTTCCTTAGTTATGTTCTTGGTTCAAGCTTGGTGTTTATGGTCTTTAAGTTTAGCTGTTAGTATATCTAAAGAAATTAGAATTGAAAGAGGATTCTTACTTTGCTTACTAATTCACTATATCAATGTTATGGTCTTATGGGTGATGTTAGGTGGACCTTGAGAAAATTCGAGGAGCTTCCTACACAAATCTGAAACTAAAAGCTAATAAAAAAGTAAGGTAAATGAAAGTTTAGAGAGTGATAAGAGTGGTAACATCGAAAAACAGCCGTAACAGAACGTTTCTCAATATCTCGAAAATGGCGTGCCTACTGCTATTGACGGTTCTATGTCTAGCTATCTTCATGCCAAACGTTTCCAGTCATCAATTTCCTGATAATACTTACAGTGAAAATACCCTGTCTGTATTTACCGGTAAAGATCCGATGGATATTAACGTGATTAGTAAGTCTCTTAGTACTTTTGAGGAAGAATTGGAAGTTGTTGTGGGACAAAATACTTCTGCTATCATTACTTTCAGGTTTCAAGGGTTAGATTTCAGTATTTCTGGTGTAGACATTAGTTCAGAGGCGTTTCAACATGTAAAATATGTGTATCTAGTTTTTACCTCTTTCTCAAAAGATTATAGTTTGTATTGGCCTAAGCCTATATGGGAATATCCTAAGGGTGTAACTCTCGTCTTATGCTTTGAAGAAACGACGTTTGAAAACGCTTTAAACTATGCTTACTCTATTTATAGAGATTTCAGCCAGGCACTCGATCTCGGTGAAATGAACCTTATAAATTTTGTAAGTCTTAACGGTGACTACGCTTTTATGTTCAATAAGTTTTTGAACACCTCGGTCTCCGCGTATTATGTTCGGCAAATATTAGCTTCAGTTTTACCAGAAGACGGGTTAGCAACCCTTATAGACTTAGATTTGATGACAAACTCTCTATTCTACGGTTTTTCAATCGGCTTCGTTAAATATAATGGTAAACTTACTGGCACTGTTTTTGTGTCTTGGCTAAATCCTTCAGCAGTTCTTTTTGAAGGAGATGAATATGTTGTAAGTGTAAATTACATCATTAATCACACGGGTTTTATTGAACCTTCAGACTACTCAACATATTCATACATAAAAATTAGATTCCCCTATATTGTAAACGTTACAAATTTCTTTGTAGAACCTCTTGGCGGTAAATACTTTGGTAGAACCTATACATTTGATCTGTTACTTCTCGGTTCAGTGCCAGATATAGGCTTAAAATATAATTTTAATATTTTACCGGAAGACATCCCTCTTATTAGCGCTTTTGTAGAAGTTAAACATAGTTCTCAAGGTGGAATGTTTCCAAATTTTCACGCAAATATAACTATTCACTTAAAGAGCCTAGGAGCCTCCGATGCTTATAACGTCACCGTAATGTTCCCGTATACAACTTTAGAAGATGTATTTGATAAAATAGTTCCTTGTGACTTTACTAAAAGTGATGAAAAATTAATAGTTCACAAAAATGTTTTAAAACATGGAGAAAGCGGTAAATTTACTTTTATCGTTGGAGAACCTTACAAGGGAAAGAAGCGCTTTATGGTAAGGGAATTAAGCGAAGGAGCTGTAATTACTTACGAGGATAAAATGGGGAGAAAATACGTTGTTTATGCTAATTCCTTTGGATTTGATATCCCATACCAAGTTCATTGGATAGACGAGTTTAAGCTACATCCAACTATTAAAGTCAGCATATATCCTTCTCAAGCTTTTCTCAATGAAACTCAAGTTGTAAAAGTTACTGTGGAGCGATCTACTATTCATGCTACTCTTTCCCTCTATTATGTGTGGATTGATCCAACTACTCTTGATCTAAAAGTTAAGGAACTTATTATCAGTAGACCCCTCGGATCCAAAGATGTAGTTGAAATCCCGCTAGGAAAAACGCGAAAGATTGGATATCATCTAGTATATGGGGTTTTAACTTATGAGATGGATGGAGAAACTTATACTGTTTATTCTAATGTTGTTCCGTTTGTGGTGTTTCCCGAAGAAGTTGAGGCTGAATATCCTTATCCTTTGCCAGTTTTAAAAGTTTCAAAGAAAGTAGAGAGTGAGTTAAGGGTCGGGGAACATGCTTGGATTAATGTTACTGTCAGTAATGTGGGTGATGAAAACACCACTATTACTATTTATGAAACAGTTCCTGATGCTTTCAAGATTATAGGGGTGAACGTTTCTAGAGGAACAGTTGAGGAAGAAGAAATCGAGATTAATGGAAATCAGTACACTGTTATTATTGTCGATGATGTTAATTTAAGTGTAGGAGAGAGTTTTTATCTTCGTATTTTTGTTAAAGTTGTTCATGCAAGTGTTGTTGAGGTTCCACCTACAAGTTGTATTGCAACTACAAGTTACGAAGATTTTGAAGTAATGTATCCTTCTGCTTCCGAAATCCTTCAAACTAATAGCATTGCAACATATTCTGAAGCATATTCCATAATTATAAGCGTTGTAAAACTTTTAACGTATAATAAAACATTTTTACTATACCTGATAGGATTTGACACACTTATCCTATTTCTTGTAATCATTAAACTTCGAAGAAAAACATACCCCATGGATATAAATGAATTTTAACCTTAGATGCGGAAACTGGATAGCGTCATAACTTTAGGTAAAAGCACATATCCCATGACATCCTTTCTGAAACCGTCTAGAACTGAAAAACCAGTTTAATTGATCCATATAACTTTGATGTTAATGTTAAGTCGTCAAGTAAACAAATCAACCTTTCTCGCTCTGCAGTATTAGAGGAGATTAGACGATAGTTACTTTTCGAATACTTTCTGAAGTTTTGGCGTGATTCTAATTCCTAAACTATGTATTTGTTTAACAGAAGTCATATTCTATGAAAAGAGCTTAAAATATGCATGAAAGGGCTTTTTTATCTTTAGATTTTTGTTTAAGTAAATAATTACAATAATACAAAGAAGCTTTTAGCTTTTCCAAAAGTTTATATATCTATTACAACAAAAACTTTTTCAACCAAGAAATCGAAACTACTAACCTCAATCACGAGTCTTACAAGAGCAAAATAAAATCGGAGACAAAAATAATGGCTAAAGCAGTAACGACAAAAAGAATATCCAGTTTTAGAAAGTTAGCTTGGTTTCAATACTGGTTTTACGGTGAAGAGTACTTAGCCTATGCAAGTGATGACGGCATAAAAATATTAGTAAAAGGAAAGGGTGAAGTATTCTTACCTTGGGCAGTTGTTGAAGAACTCGTCTACTGGATAAAATGGAAACTAGAGGTAGATTTAGGAGACGAAACACCGCCTAAATACCGTAAAATTAAAGCTATAAAGAGCTTCAAGTGATTTACTTAATTCGGTGAAACGATAAAGCTACACTATCTTGTCGAATTAGCATACAATATATAATTAAGGATTGATGAACTATATGATTAACGTTTTTAGTTTTTGTAAAAGGTTCTTCTTATGTTTTATTTTCTTTGTACTCTTTAACTATTCTTATTTCCTCAAAAGAAAGAACTTTTACTCCCTGTGAAACTAGAAAAACAGTTAAGGCTCGTATTTCTGCTCTTATCTTCGCAGCTTCCGTTTGCCATTGAGAAGCAAAGACTGTTCTTCCGGAATAGTCTACACCTACTTTACGAAAATTTTTAGGTAACTCAACGCCTAACGGCACTGCTGCTTCAACTCTTAGTAAGAGTAAGCGTTCATCCTTTTCTTTTGATCGTTTACCACCAACCCATATTTCAGCCCAATTCAACAATTATAAACATCCCCAAGTTACGAACTTCACAAGGATACGATACGCTTTAACTATACAGATATAGCACTTATCACTTATATAAATCGAAAGGTCGTCTTTAACAGCGACGACTTCACAAACAAACATATAGTTAGGAGAGTCAAAATAAGGGACATTCCAGTCACAGCAATTCTAATAGCTTCATAGTTTCCTCTATGTTTCCATATTTTGGGTATTCAGGTATTCCAATTATTTTTACTGAGATTTTTCTTTTCGAGAGAAGCTTTTCTAATTCTTCCATAAATATTCCCTTTTCTTGTACATGTTTTGTTTTCTTATCTCCTGTTTTTGTTGTCCAGTTTACGCCGCATGAAGGGCTTCCCTCGATTCCAAGTATTGCCAAAACCTTTACTCCAGCCTTTTCATAGTTTTCAATTTGACTTACAATATTTTTAGCGAGTTTTCTGCAATGTGATCTGAATCCTGCACTATCATATTGGTCTTTTGTTTGAGGAGGCCTTAGAAGGCCGAGATACGTGAATTCTGGGCACGGCATTTGAACTATTCCAATATTCTTTTCCAAAAGGAAATTGACAACTTCGCATGCAGTTTTTACTGTTTCTTCCGTTGATAATCCGAAAACTTTACTGTTTTGATTAAGTAAACAATGTGAAACAAAGATAACTCTCATACTTCTCTTGTCCATTGAAAAACTCAAAGGTATCCACCTCGATTGTGCGATTATTTCATAATCGCAATTTAATCTCTAAAAGGTTTAGGTTATTTCGATTCCATGTTCTGCTAGTTCTTTCTTTGCATTTATGTACATTTCATGCCAGAATTTTCTTGGTGTTAAGGTTTTGGTATCATATAGTTCATTGAAATGTTTTCCTAGGTCTGGATTTTTCAACTTATTCTCGTATTTTCTAAGATAGTGAAGCACTATTTCGTTTGCATCTTCTCTCTTTAATTTGGATTTTGAAGCTGCATGAGCTACTTCGCCCATAAATCTTGTTTCTAAACCAGTTGCATGTGGTAATTTACCGTTTGTTCCGGTGACTCCGAGTGGATGGGCACCTGTTACGGTGGCTACTAATGTATTGGCTACAATCTCGTCGAAAATCATTTCTGTTCCAGCGCCAGCGCTTGGCCAGACATTGCCAGTTATTATAAATTTGGTGTTTCTTGCTACTGATTGGCTAATTGTGCTAATGACCCATAGACACTCTGGTGCTGATGTTGAGCCAAGGAACATGTGTACTGGGTGTCCGATGTGATAATCTGCAAAGTAAACTAGTCTGCCCATGAGAAATTCGGCTACATGTACTATTGCAACTCCCTCGGGGCCACGAGCAAAACCGCCTATGATTGGGTCAGGTAACCCTACATTTAGGGCTCCATATTCTAATGAGCTGATTACTCTTCCTAGGTTGTCATAGTTTGTTTTCATTTCGTTTAAAACTGGTATTAGGTGGGCATCTGTGGGTCTGAGGTATTCTTGTGACATTATGGCTATGTCTCCTATCAGTGTAGTTGAGCTTTCACCGCCTATGATGTGGATTCCCGGTCTTCCTGTTAATCTTGCAGCTTCTCGTATCAATTTCATTTCTCTTCTAGCGGCATAGGCTTCAAGGAAAGTTCCAGATTCAACATTTATGCCGTGAACTTTTATTATGCTTGCATGATCAACTATGTCAATTATTGGTTCTTTTAGATAGGATAAGGCCATTTTGAAGTATAATTCGTCGTCAACTGGTGCTCCAGCATCTCCACCTATTATTAGGGGAGGGCTTGGGTTTTCGACTTTTCTTTGTTTTAAAATTCTTGCATCCTTTCCTTCGCCGACTATAATTTGGGATGGCGCGGTTTTTACGGCTTCTTTGATTTCATTTTCATCAAATTTTATAATTCGTTGAGTATCTAAAACGTAAACTCCTATATCCAGTGTTAGATCGATGGCTGCTCTATAGATATCGTCAACCAAACTATTATCTGTTGTAATTATTTCTTCCTTGTTAAATCGGATATCGTATTCTTTTATTAATTCTGCGACTTTTCTTGTTAATTTCATGTCGAAATCTCTTTCCTTCATAGTTTCTCCTGTTTTGGCTCGCCTAAAAATTTCCCATATTTCAAGCATCTGCAACACTTCTCCTACATGTAGCTAGAACACACTGAATATGAACGAGATAACATGTGAGATGAATGAATAAATTATTGGTAGAATTCTGGGTATTTCAGGTAGTGGAATAACGAATAAATAAAGGTTTATGGAATCTAATCCTAGCTTATATTTGAGATAAAAGTATAGAAAACCCATAATTGAAATTATTATGAGTACAATGTCAGTGATAGACCATTGAAGCTTTTCAAATTGCGTTCTTCCTTTACCAGAAATTCTAAACCCACGGCTTTCCGCAGCGAAGTCAATATCTTTAACTTTATTTAAAGTTAAAACTACGAGGGGAATAAGGGCTCCAACATAGTTTTTTAATCGTTCAACTATGTTGCCTTTGCTTAAATCTACCCCCTTTGAACGATAAGCTTCAAGGATTGTACGCCAATCGTCAGCAAACATCGATATTGATCTTATTGCTAATGAAAATGTAAAACAAATAACATAAGGAACTTTAATGGCGGAAAGCCCTTTTATGATATCGGTGTCTTTTGTTGTTGCAAGTAATAGAAGTGTTGCAAATGCCATAGATACTATTCGAAAGACAATGGTTAATCCGTAAATCAAAGTATTCTCAGTGAAATAGGTACCCCACGGGAAAACTATGTAAACGTGTTGACCTGGAACCCTACTTAATAAGGAATACATTAAGACTAAGGTAATCATCATGAAAAATATGCTCAGCAATGGTGTCTTTAGATGTTTTAACGGAACCCTTGTTAAAAGCAGTAGTATGAATGTAACGACCATAATCCAAAAATTGAGTTCAAAATCTCTGACAATAAGTGCAATAAAACTTATCGAGAAAACAAGAACAAGTTTTGTTAAAGGATTTAATTTGTGAAAGGGAGAGTTTCTTGGTAAATAAAAAAGGAATGAGCGTGTGCTCACGAGTTTTCATCTCTTGTTAGTTATGAAAACCATCCTTTTACATAGAGGCCAGTTCGTTTCACGTAGTTTGTAAGTATTTTTAGTAGTGGTGTCGTTATGACTAGAACCACTATGTAATTTCCGACATTCCAGGAAATAACGCTAAGCCAGAAGGCTTCCCATGATGGTATCCAACCGATTTTCAATAGTATGTAACAGTAGTATAGGGATCCTGGAACCGAGGAGAGGATTACGCCGCTTATAACGTAGTTTATCCAATCTTTTAGAGTTTTTAATTCTGGGTCGCTTTTTGCTAACCGAAATGCAGCCATGGGTATTGCTGCAGCTAGGAAATCGCTCAAACTGAGGGGGATCGCAAAGACTATTGGAATACCAGTGTATAGATTCATAATGAGACAACCTATATAGCTTGCAATGGCGCCCCATATTCCAAACCATATTCCAAAGGCTACTTCGAAGGCTGTTGCTGGATATAACGCTGCAACGCCGGGAACAACCGGTGTGTAAACCACACCAAGTATTGCAAGAATTCCAATTACCCCGCTATTTATGGCTGTTAAAATTATATGCATTGGTGTTATTCCACCAGTTATTCTAACTTCTTCTTCTCCCATTTTTATAACCTCCAAGAGGTTAATAGCCTGAGGATAAAGGGATTATTGTCCGAACCGACATTTTTCTTCATCCTCAGACCCCTCTCAGGCTTACGGTTGGTAATTGATACAAAAATGCTAATAAATTTTATGTTTTCATTGTTTTTTGACATAAAAATGTATATATTGTTTTGGTCCATTTTGAACTAAAGTGACCAACTCATTAACACGTGTCACAAAGTGACATTCTGAATTATTATTTTCATTGTTTGAACCTGTTTAGTTATTTAGATGTATTTTTGCCTATTATTTGCAAGGAGGCGATTAGGACAACAATTTTTTAATGTACAGTAGCATTTCATCAACAGATAGAATGTTTTTCGGAAAACCGTATTCGGGATGTAATTTTTTAGCAAATTGGGTGATCATAGGTGGTTTTAGGAAAGCTTTTTCAAGTATAGGGTCTTCGATAAACACTTTTCTTACAGGGCCATCGTATAATTTCATGCCTTGAGCCATGATAATGACACGTCGTGTATATTCAGCAACTATGCGCATATTATGTGTTATTACAATAATTGTTATTTTTTCTTCATTGTTTAACTTTTTAAACAACTCCATAAGTTCGAATGCTTGTTTCCAATCTTGCCCGGTCATAGGTTCGTCAACTATGAGGATTTCAGGTTTTAAAGATAGGACAGATGCAACAGCTAGTCTCTGTCGTTGACCTTTTCCTAGGAAGAAGGGATGTTCATCTGCAAGATGAGTTAAACCTACTAGTTTTAAGACCTCTTTACCTCTTCGTTCTATTTCATCTTCTGGCAATCCCATGTTCCTAGGACCAAAAGTTACTTCTTCCCAAACAGTTTTGCAGAAAAGTTGATGATCTGGGTTTTGAAAAACGTATCCCACTTTTGAGAAAAGATTTTTTGCTTGTTTACTTGTTGTCTCGATGCCTTCTATTAAAACTTTACCGGAAGTTGGTGTTAAAAGCCCGTTGAAATGTTTTACCAAAGTAGTTTTTCCAGAACCGTTTTGCCCAATTATTGCTATAAAATCGCCTCTATATATGTCTACACTTACATTTTTAACCGCAACCGTACCGTCGGGATAGATATGTGTTAAGTTAATTGCTTGAAGGATTGGTTTATCTGACGGTTTCTCTTTTTCGTAGTTTTCAGAAATTATTTCAGGAGCATTAATTTTTTTCTGTGGAAATGTCAGTCTAACTTTTTTATAGGCTTCATCTAATGTTAATGGTAGTTTTCCACTATACATTCCGAGTTTTCTCATTTTATAGAAAAGTTCGGTAACTTGAGGCGCAGATTCACCTACCGATTCTATAAGTTCAAGTTCTTCAAAAAATTCGTCTACAGGGGAATCTAAAAGAATTTTTCCTTCATTCATTAATATAAGTCGATCAGCATATTTACTTATTTGCTCAATCTCATGTTCAACAACGATCATTGTCGCATCAAAGTCTTCTCTAATTTTTGCAATTATTTCAAAAACCTCTGCCTTTCCAACCGGATCTAAATCAGAGGTAGGCTCGTCGAGTACAAAAATCTCCGGATACAAGACTAATATAGATGCAATTGCAACTCTTTGCTTCTGTCCTCCTGAAAGTTCGCTTGGAGCTTTGTCTAGCATTCCTTTAAGACGAACTTTTTCAAGAACCCAGTTTAATCTTTTTCTCATCTCATCAGGTGGGACTCCAAAATTTTCCATACCGAAAACAATTTCATCCTTAACACTCATTGTTACAAACTGCGTCTCAGGGTCTTGAAAAACCATACCCACTTTCTTAGAGAGTTCATAGATATTACTTTCAATGGTTGGTTTGCCAAAGATTTTAACACGACCTTTTAATGTCCCATAAACCCTGAAGGGAATAAGTCCATTTAATGATAAACATAATGTAGTTTTGCCAGCACCAGATGGCCCAATAATTCCAACAAATTCACCTTGTTTAATTTTTAGGTTTATATTATTCAATGCCCAGAATTTGCTTCCCTCATATTTCCAGCTATAATTTTCTATCTCTACAGCGTACATCTAACATGCACCATCTTGTTTTCGTTTACTGCCTCTATCACTATACAATAATGACCTTATTCAAACAAATCCAACTTTTAAGTGTTTTAGCTAAATTCTTGTTACAAAAATACAAGAACCATTATGATCAAAGATACAAGAACCCTGAAAATAGATGCACTTCCACTTCACTGCCTTTTTTTAAGAGTTCCATGCCGCCAGGCATTGTTATGAAGCCTTTTGATTTAACTAAGGTGCTTTTAAATGCTGATATTCCATATATTGGCTTGGCAAAATATTGATTTCCCTTTCTTTCAAGATCTACAAATACAATTCTCTTGAATGGTTTATATTCGTGAATTTCCACATCTTCTTTAAGTACAGCTTTCACAAATATGTGGTTGACTTCAGGTTTTTGTCCGCTTAAAAATTTGAGTAAGGGTACTCCCATGTAGATGAAACCTATGAATGTAGACTGTATTAAGCCTGGAAGCATTAAAACAGGCTTTCCATTTATTATTGCGACACTTGTTTGTCTACCAGGCTTAACTTTTAAACCTCTTACAACCGTGCCTGGAGAACCTAGAGAATTCACAGCTCTACAAACATAATCTTTTTTCCCAACGGATATTCCACCTATGGTGATCACCATATCTGCAACTTCAAGTCCTTTCATCACTAACCTCTTTATTTTATCGATATCGTCTGGTGCTACACCTAGATTTATGGGTTCGCCACCGTTTTTACGCACCAGTTCGACGACAAGAAAGAAGTTACTTATGAAGGTTTTCCCTGTAGAGATTTCCTCAGGGTTATCTGTTAGCTCGTCACCTATAGATATTATTGCAACCCTAGGTTTTTTGTAAACTTTGATTTTTAAGCATTTTAGTGTTGCTAGGAGACATAGATCTTGAGCCCGTAATGCATGTCCCTTTCTAAGTAGGACTTCACCTGATTTAATGTCTTCTCCTATTTTTATTACATGGTCGCCCTTTTTTGCAGGTCTATGTAAAAGTATAGTACCATTTTTTACTCTTACATGTTCAATGGGAACTATGGTGTCTGCACCTTTGGGTAAGTATGCTCCTGTTGCAA
This sequence comes from Candidatus Baldrarchaeota archaeon, assembly GCA_016840485.1. Classification (GTDB taxonomy): domain Archaea; phylum Asgardarchaeota; class Baldrarchaeia; order Baldrarchaeales; family DXJG01; genus DXJG01. The sequence continues at coordinate 7,382 of JAEOSG010000016.1, read as the reverse complement.
CGTAACATGTTTCGCCAGATTTTATTTCTACGTTATGTTCTTCGCCTGCAAAGATTTTATCAATGATTTTTAGCGATATGCGGTTTTCAAGGGAAGCGTTTAATGTGTCTTGATGACGGACAGCGTATCCATCGAAATGCGCTATGTCTCCGGGAGGAATATTCATACTAGCTACAATATCCTCGGCGAGAACTCTTCCAAAAGCATTATGGATGTAAATCTCCTCAACACCTATATTTTCCGGTGATATTTTGCTTAGGACTCTTTTTAATGCCTCATCGGGGTCTGTATACTGAAATTTTTCCAAGCAACCACCTTCAACAACCTTATAGCGACAATTATGCGGAGTCTTAAAGAACGTATTATTTTAGATTACGAATTGAGGGGGGTTCACGGCGTATTGCGCAAGTAAATTAGTTGAAAATGTTAATAATAAAACTGTTAGTATTAATGTTTTCGCCTTTAAATTAGTAGGTAGCCCGCATAATACTGTGTAGACATTGCATGCAAAGAGGTGAAGACATGTACAAGGTGATTTTGAAAGCTTTCTTTGAAGTTGCGGAGAAAGCTGGGCTTTTAAATTCCTCTGTTAAATGCGTGGTTTTGAAACCTGATTTCACAAGGCTTCCTTCTCGTGAATATGCTTTAGCGAAGGGTAGAGAGGTTATAGTTCACTGTGAGATTGAAGGAGGATATGGTCAAGCCTTCACTAGCAGACCTAAAGAGTTTAGTGGGAAAATTAAGGATGTTTTAAACATGATATATGGTGATGAAGGAGATAGAGCGGTATTTTTTGCTACATTAAATGCAGTTCTTCATAAACTTAAACGTATTAAAGGAACTATTCATTGTATGGAGGAAGAGCCTGAGATATGTGGTGAAGAATTTGCTTCGTATCTTATGTCGAAATTTGGAAAAGTTAAGGTAGCTCATATTGGTTATCAACCTGGTCACGTTAAAGCTCTCGTTAAACATTTTGGTGCAGAAAATGTCTATGTTACGGATTTAAATCCTGAAAATATTGGCTGCATTAAGTTTGGGGTTAAAATTTTAAGCGGATTCATGAATTCTGAGGTTTTAAAGAAAGTTGACGTAGCATGTATTACTGGTAGCGCCGCTGTTAACGGAACTCTCCCCGAACTTTTAGAACTATGTGAAAAATACGACGTTAAACCCGTATTATATGGTGTAACCGGAAAGGGGATTGCAAAAATTTTAGATCTTGACATTTTCTGTCCTTATGGACATGACCATTTTGAAGTGCAAATTTAATTTTACAATAAAATTGAAGTGATTTATTGAAGTTACTCGGTTATTTTTAGTTCGGAGAGTTTTTCTGGTAGGGGTTTTCCCTCTGCGTCCCAGCCTCTAAGTTTATAGTATTTATCTAATAGTTTTTCGAATCTTTCGCGGGTTACAATTTGTCCTTTTGCAGGTCCGTTTTCTAAGGGTTCCTTAAAGAATCGTGGCGGCAGTGTGTCTTCTTTTCTTGTAAATCCTTCTCGAACATTAAACATTCTAGCAAGAGTTATAATTCGTTCACCTGCTTTTTTGAGTTCCTCAACGCTAATGTTTAGTCCAGTTATGGTGTTGTAGATTTTTGTAAGCATATCCCAGTCGTAGATGGTTCTACCAAAACGACAAAGAACCATGGAGTCCATTACTGCGAACCTGTCTTCCCAATCCTTTATTAAAGCAACTCTATCAAGACTCTCCGAAAATCTGTCGACCTTTCCACTTATATCTAAAGCATAGGCGCAAGCTCTTAAGTGACAGGCACCCCTAGTTGAAACAGCAAATGCAAGAGCCATGGATCTCAATGCCCTTGGATCATATCCTGCTGGTTCAAGGCCCTTCACATGGATTGCCTTGCCCTCTAAACCTAGTTTTTCCGATATTCTTTTCACTCCTTCAGCCAAAAGATCTCCAACATCTTGTCTTTTTGCTATCATTTCTAATAGCTTTATTACTACTTCGGAGTCTCCAAACCTTATTGGGAAAGATGTTTTTAATTTACCTGTTTCGTATGCTTCCATAGCGAAAGCAACGACATTACCTGCGCTAATAGTGTCCATTCCAAGTCTGTCGCATAGATCATTTATTTTAACTAGATCTTCTAACTTATCTATTTCGCAGAGACCAGCAAAGGAGAATATTGTTTCATATTCTGGTCCTTCGATTTTAAGTCCAGCATAGGGTCCTTCTTTAATTTCTCCCAGTTTTCCACAGGGTGAAGGACAAGCGTAACATCCTTTTGACTTTGTCCAGAGACGTTTCCAAAGAGTATCTGGAATAAATTCTTCATATTTTTCGAAAACTCCTTTGTGCCAATGTCTTGTTGGAAAGAACCCCATGGTGTTGGCGGAAATCACCATTCCAGGTGTTCCTCTCTTTGGATATGCTTCGCTGGTTAAAGGATCCTCTTTTACTTTTTTCATGATTTCTTTTATGAGTTCGCGGTAAGCATCGACATCAGCTAGCTCGACCTCTTTTGTGCCGCGTATTGCTATGGCTTTAAGCTTTTTGCTCCCCATAACGGCCCCTGCACCGCATCTACCTGCCTGTCTCCAGTAATCATTGCATATACAAGCATAACGAACGAGATTCTCACCAGCGGGACCTATACATGCAACTTTAATATTTTTGGTGTCTCCTAGTTCTTCTTTGATCATATCCTCTGTTTCGAAGGTGTCTCGTCCCCAGAGGTGTGAAGCATCTTTTATTTCAACTTTGTCGTCATCTATCCATAGGTATACTGGTTTCTCGGATCTTCCCTCTATAATTATGGCATCATAGCCAGCCCATTTTATTCTAGGTGGGAAGTGTCCTCCTGAAAGGGATTCTGCATATCCACCTGTTAAAGGTGATTTGAATGTAACACAGTATCTGCTAGATAGAGGTATGTTTGTCCCATTGACAGGGCCAACGCTGAAAATCAGCTTGTTTTCCGGGCTAAGAGGATCTATGTTTGGCTCTACTTCATCGTAGAGAATTTTTGCGCCAAGACCTTTCCCACCAATATAGAGCTTAAGAATCTCCTCACTTAACTCTTCCTCTGCAACTTTAAGCTTAGTTAAGTTTACACGAAGGATTTTACCCGTATAACCGTACATTTTCCTCTCTCTCCTCCAAGTACCTAGGCTTGTAAATAATTAAATATTAAGAGGCTACGGGCATATTTTATCTTTTTTATTAAATTTATCTCTAAATTTATCTCTTTAAAAGCATAAAACTATTAAAAATTTCAGTTTTAAACAGTTACCAAATCTGATATTAAACAATGGTTCTGCGGAATCGAAACGAAAATAAACCTACTACAATTTAGGAGGCTTCACCACGTTCAATGTAACAGTGACGAGATGTGTGTAACTAGAGTTGAATTTATTAATCTAATGACAAACAGTTATTAGTAGATGCCACCCGAACAAAACGATGAGATATAAGGTCGAGGATGTGTTCGGTGTGGCCCTCCTAGTCACCTCTCATTTATTATGTTTCAGAGCGCTGTTAACTAGAGTTTTTATTTCTTCTAGAGATATCTTCCCCGCTTGTAATGGATTGTGGTACTCTTTACTGTATTTGTTTAGGTCTTTAATGTATTTGAATGGGTAGATTATGTCACAGGGGTAGTGTTTTTTGGATATGCCAATTAGAGAAATGTTGTTGCTGAGTTTTTTGAGTAGAGAGATCCAGCGGGAGAGTGGAACTTCATCTGGGGTTGAGGTGAAGTTTGGAATTAATGTTAAGAAGATTTTGGGGTTTTCAACGGTTTTTACATGATTTATCTTTTTTGCCATTTTCTCTGCGAATTGAAGGCTGTCTTCACAGTTGAACGGTAGCCATATGGGTACGCTGGATGTTTTTATGTTGAATAGTGGATTTATGCATGTAAAGCAGTCGAAAAAGAAGTTTTTTACTTCTTTATTTGTTTTCTTTAACATTTCGGTAAATAAGTTGAAAACTATTTCACTAACTTTTTCTGGATGGTTAACGTGAATTTTGTAGAAGTTAAATCCATTTTCATCAGCGAACTCTTTTGTTTCTTCTTCTAGGTAACTTACGGTTCCCCATTCGCTTTCAGGATATATTTCCAATGGATATTCATTATTTAAATTCCACGAGTTTACTTTAGATTTTTGTGAACGTAGCCATCTTCTTAGTCTTTCGGAGCCGAAAAGGTATTCGTCTGGGGTTATGCCTCCAAGGCCACCTACTTGGAAAGTAATGTTATCTTCGATTCTGTAATGTTTCCACATATATTTTACGTCAAGGAAGATTATTGTACCTTCGTTTTTCAGGTGTTTTAACATAAATTGCCGGTAAGCTTGGGGTAATCTTCGTATTTTAAATCTAATTGTATCTAGGTATTTTAAAAGAAATCTATCATGTACTGGGTCGTAGTGAATAATGGTTTCAATGTCTTTGCCATTTACTTCATTTAATTTTCGTGCAACAGTGAGACCTGATTTAAGTACTTCACGAATATCGTCAGGGTTTCTTTCTTTTTCTTTAACAGTTAGTAAAAAATGTTGTGTTAGGAAAGGAGCATTTAGAAGAGATGCAAGATGGGATGCAGCGCCACTGGGTGCTCCTATAATCACATAATCAAATTTAAAATCAGCTGGGAAACTGTACTGCGAGATTACCCAGTTCGCAGCATTTTCAATCGTTGCATATTTGATTAAGGATTTTTGGACTCCAAAATTTTTGAGATTAAATGTAGCTAGCCAAGTTCGAATTTTCTTTCCGAAAATTGAGAGAAGTTTTGCGAAAAACTCTAGTTTCGAATTCACTTCAAATGGATCTAAGAACTTGTTGGAAATAACTGCAGACGTCGCAGTTACCGTTGCAGATGAAGAGTCTATGCCTTTAAACAATAAATCAGGAACTTTTCCACTATTCATTTAAATATCTCCAATAGACAGATTTAATGCCTCCAATAGCTCATATGCCATGATGAAAATATAAATAGAGTTGTTAACTAGTATGTTGCTGCTTTTCTAAGAATTTTCGCAGAGAACACTATAAACGATATTGCTGTGTATATTGCAGTCCATATTGTTAGCAATAGTAAATCTGGTAGAACATCTATGGGTGAATAAATATCTGCTAACATTAGAGATTTTCTTAAACCCGTGATTGCACTGCGCCAAGGTATAAGGTCCATGACTGTGAATTCTCGCCCAAATAAGTTCCCTAATACTGGGTTTTGTATTGGAAAGTATCCTGCTATCATTAGAGAGACTGTTATTAAAATCATTAAGACAATATGATTAGCTATTTCTTTTTTGGTTAACGATGCTATAATTATGCTGAAACTGGCTGTAAGTATTCCTGCTATAACCAATATGGTTACCGACAGTAGGTAGTCTAGTACTGATCCAGCCACTTTAATATATCCAAGTATTATCGCTGCTGCTAACATTATAATTGCTTGGAATAGAGCTATAATACCCCACGATAATACTATTCCACTGATGTATTCTGTTGAACTGACTTTTGTTAACTTTATTCTCTCTATAAGTCCGCTTGTTAATTCTCTGTGTAACATGTACAAAACAGATACTGCTGCTAACATTATGCTTTGGACTATTTGTCCTGGAACCAGAACAGCAAAGTACATTTTTGTGAAACTTTCTTTTAACCCTCCTTTTCCACCTATCCTCTCAAATTCCACTTGAAATGTCTGTTCCATTGCTGATGAAAAACTTTCACTGTTAATGTTGATGGTTATGTTGTATTTTTGTGAGAGATAATTAGCATAGTATGTTGTGAACTCGTTTGCCTCTCTGAAGACAAAATTAATTAAGTATTTCCATGCTAACTCGTAGGTTTGTGTTGCTTTGGAATACGTGGGATCACTTATTATTGTTATCTTAATTTTGTACGTTAAATTAGAAAAACTGGATAGCTCCGTCAATGCTGCCCAATACCTGCTCGCTAACTCGTAGTTTCCCAGTTCGTAAGCGTTGTTAGCCTCATTGCTAATGATGCCCACGAGTGTTAAATATGTAATCGACTTTAAGGCGTTAATAACATTTTTCGAAAAATTGCTTGGTGCTTCTACTACCGCTGCTACTTCGAGTTTTCCAGTTTTTTGTTCGGCTTCTTCTCTGCTACTTATGTTTACAATGTTGAAAACACTTGTATTGGTACCCTCGTACTTTAGACCGCTAAGATAATTGTAAAATTTTTCTCCAAAATTAGTTTGGTAGGTCTTTTCGCCAATCGCGTATTTTACTGGGGCATCGTTGTTTAGAAAACCGATTTTTATCGGCTCCACCTTTGAATAAGCAAAACCTGTAAAGCTACCATAAATTATCATGAAAACAAGTGGAAAACCTATAATATACGTATAGAGTTCTTTTGTTCGCGTTACAGATTTAAATTTGTGAATGATTATACTTAGAATTGTCATATTATCCACCTCCTAGGAATTGACCGGTTAAAAATAGGAATGCATCCTCAAGACTAGATTTTCTTATTGATAAAGCCAATATTTTATCATATAGAAGTTTATCGGATCTTATTTTTTCTATTGTTGCTGGAAGATTATCTTCTTTAATAATTAGCTTATCACCTGCTCTAGCTATGTTTTTTTCATCAACAATTGATGCTAATTTTCTCCATGTGGCTTCATCTACTTCTCTGAACAAAATTTCTAAAACTTCTCTTCCACAGCTTTTAGATTTCAGGTTAGCTGGAGTATCTATTGCCACTATTTCTCCTCTATTAATGATCGCCACTCTGTCTGCTAGTCTCTCCGTTTCTTCAACAATGTGCGTTGTTAATAGAATTGTTTTTCCTAGTTCTTTAAGCTTCTCAAGAGAAGCTAACATTGATGCTCTTGCTCTAGGATCCAAGCCAGCTGTAGGTTCGTCTAAAACAAGTATTTCTGGGTCGTTAATTAAGGCCATTGCTATTGAAAGTTTTCTTTTCATTCCACCGGAAAGCTTTACGGCTAGGCGCCTTCTAGCTTCTAACAGCTCGAATTTCTCCAATAAATCCCTTATTATGTTTTTAAGCGTGTTTTTATCGATTTTATACAGGGAGCCTATTAGGCGAAGGTTCTCCTCCACCGTTAAATGTGGCCAAATGATATTTTCCTGTGGTACATAGCTTAGTTTTAGCCGTACATCGGATTTTAAAAGGTCTTCCCCGCTAACTCCAAGTATGCGTATTTCTCCGCTAGTTGGCTCTAGCTGTCCTGTTATGATCTTTATGAGAGTTGTTTTCCCTGCACCGTTTGGACCTAGTAGAGAGAAGATTTCTCCTTTGTAGACGTCGAATGATACGTTGTTTAATGCCCTCATGTTGTTTTCGTAAACCTTGGTGACTTTCTTCACACTTAACACTACTTGCATAGTTGACCACCTCAAGAA
>JAEOSG010000072.1 GCA_016840485.1 Candidatus Baldrarchaeota archaeon | reverse complement strand
ACAGGAACATTTAATTCATTTTCTCCAGCTAAAAGGTTACCAACATAAAGTTCCCCTTTAACTTGGCTGGATAAAACCTCTCTAAGTATTTTATCCGTTACTCCAGGAATTGGTCTATATACTATAGCTAAATGTTCTGGTAACCTTCTTGGTAACCTAAATGTCCAGTTGTTATCAGTTTTTTCAGCATATCCTAAAAGTTTTCCAGAAATGCCAAGAAGCTTTTCTTTTTCCAAATTGGCAAAATACGCATCTCCTTCCACAAGTAAAGTTCCTGCGAGACGAGAAAGATCCGATACTCTCCTCATAATATTTTCTGCATCTAATGCCCTGAAAAGGAAAATTCTTTCTTTACCTCCACGGTTTGACGGGATTAAGAAGAGTTCACCGGCACAAACATCTTTGTTCTCAGCTATTAGAAGAAGTTCTTCTGTTGTTCCTCCAGCAAGTCTTCCAAACACCTCTCCATAGAGATTCTCTGACTCTTTCAACATTCTCCCACCAAATTGTCGTTAAGTTTCTTTAATACTCTGATAACAGTAAGTTTTCATTCTACTTATATCATTTATTTATCAACATAATTTCCTTTAATAGCTACTTCATTGTATAGATCGAGTTTAAATGCTTTTTCAAAAGAAAGAAGAATTTACAAGTATTAAAGAAAGTATGAATGTAACAAACATGAAATGTGGAAAATGTGAAATATTGTCGAGTAAACTGTTGAATTGATGTTGTTATGATATATTATTGCAACTTGCCTACATTCGTCATTTAGGAACCTTATATCTATATTCCAATTAGTTTTCTGGGCGTGATTAGTTTTTCTTCTTCGAATCCTTCTTCCTTGGCGATGGTTATGGCTTGTTCCGCTAGAAGCATTCCTTCAACGTCTTTGATTGTACATCCCTCATGAGCGTAGGAAAGAGGAGCAGGGTATCCGTACCAGCGTGCATCGTGACTCATGAAGTCCAATTCTTTGAATAGGATTATTTCGTTTTCCTTCATTTCATTTAAATTGTCACTGTAGATATTTTTCTCCCACCATTTACGATCTAAGTCTAATCTGAATACTGGCATAGCAGAAGAAAAGCGAAATATGTAGGTGACTGCTCCCCGTGGCGGTATGTATCTTCTTCCCTCTAATATTTTTAATTTGCCTTCTGGGTCTTCTTCTCCTGGAAGTCTGCAGAACCAGTGGGCATTCTTCCCGAATTTTGCTTCGGCTAACTTTGCTATAGCGCTAGTGCATGGAATTGTATGGGACTTAGCAACGGCTACGACAATGACCCCTTTATTTCTAGCTTCGTACACAACGTCTCTAAGCATGTAATCTGTGATGAGGTTTGGATGAATATCGCCTTTTGATATAAGGAGAGTCATTGTGGTGTCTAAAAGGAGATACTTGATAGGTAAATCTGATTTTAAGACTCTTTTTGCTAAGGAAAGTTCGGTTATTTCTCTAATGAGGTCGTGAATGACTCTTATGGACGTTGCAGGAGGTAAAATTACAAGGTCTTTTATTCCGGTAATGTTTCGATGTTTTGGGCCTAGTAATTCGATGATATCAGTTATATTTTCCACTTTGCGGCCAGATACGTCACGAAAGTATGGGTAGAGTAATGTGTCCAGATCTTCTATCATATAAGTACGACTGATAAATTTTTCAAGGTAGTTCCACATTTGACCTTCGTCCATGGAAAACCAAAATGTTTCAATTAATCTTCCACCGTCAGGTATTGGTGGATAATCTTTCACTTCGATTTTTTTCATTGGAGATCTTATTTTTGTTCCAGTAGTGTGAATAGATAAATAAGCGGTGACTAAATGTATCATGACGTCATCATATCTTAGTAGTGGGGAAACTCCGCTACCATCAATTGCACCTACAAGAAAATCTTCATTAAACACTACATCTTTGGGGAATGGTTGAAAACTCGTTAAAAGTTTATCTTTAATGATCTTGATATCTTCTTTAAGTCTAACTTCAGCTAAGGTTTCATGTCTTGTCTTAATCTCTCTTAAAGCCCTTCTAATAGCATTTTCGAATTCTCTGGTAAACAATCTCTCTAAAGACATCTTAACCATCCTACATATAGGATATTCAAACTGATTTAAACTATATTGCAATGCACTTTCTTAAGATAAGTTTTTAATACTTCCCGAAATAAGTAGTACAGCTTTAACCTTGACTCTACATACACATAGCTAGCTATTGTATATGGGTGTTAGTGACTTCTTGGTTTCTATTTGAACTGAAGCAATGACGCGGAGGGTCTAAGTATGGATCCAGAGTTGCAGAGGATTATGAGAAAGAAAATGTTAGAACTTATGAAGAAAATGGAAGAAGAAAAGAAGAAAGAAGAACAAAGGAAAAAAATTGAACAGCAAAAGATGGCAATTATGCAAGCTGTATTAATGCCGGATGCCTATAAGTATTTTTTAGAACTAAAAAAGAATAAACCGACAGTAGCAAGAAAAATAGAAGATGTTATCATTTATCTCTTCATAAATAGAAGACTAGTGACAAAAGTAGATTTAATAGATATTAAACGTTTAGAGAGAAGAATTGAGGGAAGAGAACCAGTAATAATGATTAAAAGAAGAGGAGAAGATGAAGTAAAGACTTTAAGTGAAGCGCTTAAATCTGATGAAAATAAATCAGATTAGTCCAACTTCCCTAGTTCTTTGGAACTTTAAGTTTATTTTGTTTTTTGTTCTCCAGCGAAACTTGGGAAATACCATCTTGAACCTTTTGTGTAACTTGGATCGTATATGGCTATTCCAGCCTCTTCAAGGCTCTTTAATGCTCTCATAGCTCTTTCTCTACTCCACTTTGTTTCAATCATGACGTTTTCTAGGGTAACCCAACCCTTTTTGGATGCAAGGCTTAGTATTTCGTTTTGATCTTTAGTTAATTCGACAGGGAAGACCTCTACTATTTTTACTCCGCTTTTAAGTTTTCTTATGCCGGAGATTAATCCAGCTTCCTCAAGGTTTTTAAGGGCTTTTACAACATCTACGGGAGAAATTGAGACATCACGCATGACTCTGTTAACTTTTAAAGTTAAATCGGCAAGAGATATTATTCCTCCTGTTTCTTTGGCTGTTTTTGTGGCTATATCTAGAATTTTCATTGATAATTCTTCGTAAAACTTTCCTTTTCCTGTGAGTCTTTCAATAATACCCGGTTTCTTCTTTTTAATGGTTAGTTCTTCGGTTGTGGGAAGCCCAACTTCAGCTTTAATTGCGTCTAATTTTCTTTGATATTCGGGCAGCTCTATTATTAAGTCTCCATATTCTTCTTCAAATTCTTCTACTCTTTTTCTTAACTCTTTAACCGTATTTAACATTCCTTTTAGTTCTTCCATCATTAGTTCTACTCTTTTTCTTTGGAAAGCGGACTTCATTTTGATCTGTTTTTCTATTTCATGTAAACCCAAAGTTTTTCACCTATTATAAGGTTCTTTTCACGATATTAAACCATACTTTAGCTTTCATGGCGAGTTTTTTCGCGTCTTCTTCATTTATATTGGCTTCTAAATTTGTACTGTATCTTCCCCAGAGTAGGTTATACCATTCTTCTGCTTCTTTTGTAACTTTGTGGTTTGATCCTAGGAGAGCTCTGGAGAAGTATAAAACCATATCAAGTTCTTCTAAAATATATTCTACACTTAATCTAAGTTCTAATGTGTCTATAAGTTTAATTAGTCGTTCTGTTAGTTCTGCTACAATATTCATATATTACCCCCTTATTTTAGGGTTTTTAACCTCCCCCTAAAGTCATTAAGCCATCTTACAGCTTCAAACTCAAGTTTTTTCACATCTTCTGGGGGTAATGTTTGTTCAGGAGGGAGATTTGCAAGGTGATCTCTCCATTTTCTCATACTTTCTAAAACCCAGTAATTTTTATCAAGACCTGGAAATGCTTCTAAGAGTATTAGTGCATCTTCTATTAGCGGGACTAACATTTTTGCAGTCGCTACCATTTCAAGTTTAGCTGCATCAATAATGGTTATTAAATCTGCGACTATTTCAGCCGCTTTATAAGCGACTGCTGCAGGAGATTCAAGTACTCCAATGGGTTTCTCACCCTCTACGGGTGGGGTTTCTAACCTTTTAATTGCCAGAGGAAACTGCTCTCTTAGACGTTCTTTTTCTATAAAATGTTGCATATCTATGCCGCGTTCCCGTAACATGCTCTGAAATTTAAATAAATCACGGAAGAGAGATTGCAATTGTCTTTTATACGTAGCTGGATCTATTTTTCCTTCTTCGAAAAATCTTACTAGAGAATCTAGGGTAGCAATGCATGCATAAAGATTTGCTTCAGCGTCGATGTCTCTGTCTGCTTTACTCATTTTATTCACCTTTACTAAGTTCTTCGAGTTTCTTGTTGATTAAGTATAGTTCTTTTCTATATCTTTTGTATAATTTATAGTAGTCCGACGGTTGTATATCGCCTGATTCAAATTTTTCGTCCAGGCTCCTTATTAAATCTTCAACAGCTATTTTTTCACTTTCTAATTCAAGTCTTTTACGCTCTTTTTCATCCTCAGGAAGAATTATGGTTGCAATTTCTTCTTTTTCGGGAACTTTATGAACCGTTAAAAGTCCTCTTAAGCGGGCTATTTCTTCGTCCTTTTCGTGTAGCATTCTCTGCAGTTGTCTGACCTGATCCTCTAAATGTACAATCCTCTGTCTTAGTAATTCGACGTCTTCGCTGGGTGGTTTAACTGGAGGCGCTGTTGTAACTATTTTAGGAGGCATTCTTACAAAAAGTCCTTTTAGAGAGTTTACGACTTGGTATACATGGTATTCTGGTCGCCATTCGGAAAGAATACGCAGATTTACTCGGCCACTTGAGGAATCAACGTACGAATGCTCTACTGGTGTTAGAACTTTTACTATTGGGGGTTCGTTGGGGAAGTTATCTGGTATTGTTATTTCTACCTCGACCCAGTTGTTGCCTCCCCCTCTAACTTTACCTTTCCAGCGTTTTAAGTCTCCGTCAACTGGTTCAAAGCCGGGGGCTCTTTTAAACATTAATTGTGCTTCACGCGCCAGTATGTAGTCGAAATTTGCTTCCAATTTATTTCACTCCTCTCGGGGGTAACAACTTCAAGATTTACTTATCAATTATTTTATTGAATATTTTACCTCATAAACTTTTAGAAACATTTACTAGGTCATTTCCAATAATAACCATAATTATCAAAATTTTAACTTAAAGGGACGCAAGTTAATTAGTTAAATTAGTATTCTACCAATTCTTTCTCTTCTTCTATTTTAATTGACAATTCTTCTAGCCTTTCCTGCATTTCTCTAATGGTTACATCCATGCTTGTCATGGCATCTTCTATTTCACGCCATTTATCTGTAAACTGTTTAAGAGCCGAGGTAATTTTTGATGTGAGTTCATTAAGTGTTTCTTTTGTTGCTTCTAATGCTACAATTTGCTCTGCAAGCAGTTTTCTTATGCTAATAACATCTTTTTCAACATTTAAAATTCTTTCAAGTAATGTATCACGAGTATTAGCTATATCCTCACTTAATATATTAAGACTGTTAACAACTTTCTCCACACTTTTAACGCTGGGTACTAAGCCTGCTGGCGTCTTTATTGCTTCGATTTCAAAGGTGACTTCCTTATTGTTTGATGAGTTTCTCTTAGAACTTTCCCGCAATACACTCACCTATCTTTTTATTACGTATTAACTTCATCTTAATTTAGATATTGCTTTAATTGCAAAGTTCACAACAATAGGTATGTAAAGCATAATGTTAAAAACTAATATTGATAAATATTACAACAAGTGAAATTATGTAGAGAGACGCTGAAATGAGCAAAACAGATCGCACAAGATTTGTAATTTCAAACGTAAAAGTAATAGGCGAATGGGACTGGACAAAACCTCAAAAATGCATGGTATGTATCTTAGAAATAAAGGAAAATGACGATGTGGTCTATTGCCCTTACTGCTATCATCCAGCACACAGAGAACACCTGTTAGAATGGCTTCATGTAAAGGGTAAATGTCCACACTGCCAACACCCCTTAAGAGAAGAAGAATTGTTAACAAGTTTGGAGGGAATGTTTTGAAAATAAGAATAGTTTCAGCTATAGGTGGGGACGTATTAGATCTTGATGTACCGCGAGAAATAACTGTAAGAGATCTAAGAAGACAAGTAGCTCAAAGTAAAAAAATACCTGAGTCAACCGTCCTACTCGTATTTAGAGGAAAACAGCTCGAGGATAGCCAAACACTGGAAGAAGTTGGTATTGGAGAATATGACAAAGTATTTTTGATAGTTCGTACAACTGGTGGTTAAACTTCCATATTAAGGGAATCACCATGCTGAGCGACGAAGACTTTTGGGCTAGGCTAGCTTATGAAGCGAAATTACTCAGACAAGAAGAACCTACGTTCAAACCCGTGAAAGGCGATTTAAGAAAATGGAGAGGATATATCTTAGGTACAGGTATTTACGATGGAGGGGTTTTTGAAATAGAAATAGAAATTCCTCGGACATTTCCATTTGATCCGCCAAAGGTTAGATTTCTTACACCGATTTGGCATCCCAATATATATCAGGGACGAGTATGCGTTGGAATACTTGGAAAAGATTGGACACCTACGATATCACTTACGGGTGTTGTAGAGACGATAAGGAACTTGTTAAATTATCCAAATCCTGATGATCCGCTTAATCGTGATGCAGCCAACGAAATGAAGAGAAACCCTGAGAAATTTAAGAAGAAAGTTAGAGAATGGATCAAGAAATATGCTACTTGGGAAAAATTGGGCAAATACAGGTGATTAGGAGGATAAAGTTGAAGAAAGAAGTTTCACGTGAGGAACGTTATAGTAGACAGCTACTTTTAAAGGAATGGGATCAAGAAAAACTTGAGAAATCATGCGTATTAGTGGTTGGTCTTGGAGCTTTGGGTTCGGTTGTAGCGTTGAACCTTGCCATGATGGGGGTTGGAAAACTTATTCTTGTCGACTTTGATACAGTGGAATTGTCAAATTTAAGTAAACAACTGTTATATAGGGAAGAAGATCTTGGTAAACCAAAAGCGGAGATTGCAGCAAAAAGATTACATGAAATAAACTCTGAGATAGAAGTGGTAGCGTTAGATAAAGATGTAAGAAAAATTAACAAATCCTATTTTGAAGAAAGTCATGTTGTTGTCGATGGTTTAGATACCTTCGAAGTTAGAAGATGGTTAAATTCTATGTGTGTGGACTTGGCAAAACCTTTGGTTCATGGAGGCTTTTATGGTTGGTATGGTAATGTTCAGGTTGTTATACCGTTTAAAACAGCCTGCCTTGAATGTCAGCCTCTAATACCTCCTGAAAAACTCCAAAAAATGTGTACTCCACCAGGAAACATTAGAAAAAGACTTAGACCTGAAAATGAGGAAAAGATTCCAACAGTAGCGTCAATTGCTACAGTTATTGGAGGTATACAATCCCAAGAAGTTCTTAAAATTTTGTTGGAGATACCAAATATCTTGGAAAACTATGTTTTCTATGATGGGATTTCTCAGACGCTTACAAAGCTAAGGTTGGAGAAAAATCCGGAATGTGTTGTGTGCAGCGATAAATATCGGATTAAGGGTGTGGAGTATATATTAGAGAAACAAGAAACTATAAGGCAGCTTAAAAATAGGTTAATAATGAGCTATGGACTTGCAAAACCAGACATTATAGTAAGAGATAAAATGATTTTGGATGAAAATGTGAAGATTTCAGATTTAGGATTAAAAACTGGGGATTTAATATTTGTAAACGATGAAAGGCTTGCAAAACCATTAAAGTTAAAGGTAAAAATAATGTAGTAAGTTTAGAAGTAAAGTACTGCATAAAGGAAGAGAATTATAAGGGATGTTGTAAAGAGGGAAAATACTAGGGCTTTTATAAAACTCGTTTTAAATTCCTCTGCTATTCCATAGGAATATAGCACTCCTGCCCCTGCTAAAAATAGGAAGAAAATAGTATTATAAATGCTAAATGGTGGTACGCTGAAAACTGTTTGAATTGTTGTCAAAATAGCCGCTTCCGATAAAGTTTCGCTTGGTATTTGTGGAACAATTATTAAAGCCAAAATTAAAATTAAAAGATTTGCTAGGACTAATGTTATCAAAGCATATCCTAAAAAGGAAGAAACTCTTTGAAAGCCAATTTTTCCATAGAACATGCGAGTAAATATCCAGTAGCAGAAAGAAAGAAACAACCACAGCATTAAATATAATATAAAATTAGCTGTAAACCCTCCGATAAAAAGACCGAGATAGGATAAATAGTTTGCCTCCACATTTAAGCGAGAAAAGGCCACAAGCATTGTTAAGGCAGATAAAGTTGCGCACATCAAAAGTATCAGTAATGATCCCTTATTCTCTGGATAATATGCAAGATCTTTGAAGACTTCTCTTGGAGAAGTGAATAGAAGTTTTATTTTTGTTAATGACGGTTTAAGAGGGCGTCTTTCTTCATAAACTTCCTCAAAGACTTCTTTAACTTCTTCAGCTTCGATTTCGTAGCCACAAAAAGGACAAATAACTTCATCTGGTGAAATGGGGTTTCCGCACTTCGGACACTTTGACAATTAGGACACCTAGCATAAAGTTTAATAACTAAATCTAAAATTTTTTCACAATTCCAACTAATAACGTTTATGTAAAGTTCTTGACATTAACAGTAAGGATAAAATATTCCTAGGAAAATTTATCCAAAGAGTTTAAATTTACATGAGTAGTATATAGTGAGGTAAGGAGGCTATTAATGTGAGGGATTTTATTCTCCACCAGAATGATTTCTAAGTCTTTGATATACTATATTAGGGTAGTATGTCAACCGTCTACTTTTACAAATTTTGTTAGAAAAGTTAGTTTAATTATTTGGGAGGTGCTAAATTTTGCCAGGTGATTTCTTAGAGACTTTGAGAACTATAGAGGCAAAATGGCAGAAAAAATGGGAAGAAGCAAAAGTATTTGAGGCCGACCCTGATCCTAGCAAAGAAAAGTTCTTCCTGACAGTTCCCTATCCATATACGAGTGGAGCACTTCATATTGGCCATGGAAGAACCTATACGGTTGCAGATATTATTGCAAGATTTAAGAGAATGCAAGGGTACAATGTGCTTTGGCCGATGGCTTTTCATATTACCGGAACGCCTATAGAAGGTATATCTGCCAGAATTCGGTCTGGAGAAGAAAGCGCAATACGGGAGTTCAGGGATTACGTTAAACTTTATGTTGAAGATGAAGAGAAGATAAGGGAGATTATAGAGTCGTTCAAGGAACCTTGGAATGTTGCAAAATTCTTTTCAAGCGTGATTATTCGCGACTTCAAGTCTCTTGGTTTTGGTATAGATTGGAGACGCCAATTTACTACTGGCGATCCAGAATACAACGCTTTTGTCACATGGCAATTTAAAAAGCTAAATGAAAAGGGATACATAAAACAGGGGAAATATCCGATTCTGTTTTGTGTGGCTCATGGAAATGCTGTCGGAGAAGACGATATTAAAGGAGGAGACGAGATAAAGCCGGATATTATAGAGTTTACAGTTATAAAATTCAAAATGGATGACGGCTACCTAGCTGCAGCCACACTAAGACCGGAAACGATCTTTGGTGTCACAAATGTTTGGGTACATCCTGAAGGTACGTACGTTGAGGCCAAGGTAGATGGGGAGAAATGGATAATATCGAAAGAGGCTGCCTTTAAACTATCAAAACAAGAAAGGAAAGTGGAAGTACTAAAAGAAATAAAAGGCAGGGACTTAGTTGGAAAAACATGCATATCTCCGATAAATAGGGAAATACCTATACTTCCAGGTCGTTTCGTTGATACGGATAATGCAACGGGTGTTGTATATTCTGTGCCTGCCCATGCGCCCTTTGATTGGATAGCATTAAAGGATCTGCAGGAAAATCCAGAGATGATTAAAGAGTTTGGATTAGACGTGGAAGAGGTTAGAAAAATTAAGCCTATTTCAATTATTAAGATTGATGAATACGGAGAGTATCCGGCAATCGAAGTCTGTGAGAGAATGAAAATAAAAAATCAGGATGACGTGGAGAATCTAGAGAAAGCTACTGATGAAATATACAAAGCTGAATATTATCGTGGAATAATGAAGGAAAATTGCGGTCAGTTTGCAGGTAGAAAAGTGTCAGAGGTCAAGGATGACGTAGTAAGCTTTCTGAAAGAGCAGGGAATGGCAGATATTATGTACGAAGTTACTGCTTTAGAAAAGCCTGTGATTTGTAGATGTGGTGGTAAGGTTATAGCAGTTGTTTTACCTGATCAATGGTTCATAGACTACTCGAAAGAGGAATGGAAACAAAAGGCTAGAAAATGCTTAGAAAAAATGGTAATATATCCAAAAACATATAGAAAACTTTTCGAAGATACCATAGAATGGTTGCGAGAAAGACCATGTGCAAGGAAACGTGGAATAGGAACCCGCTTGCCGTTTGACCCTGAATGGATAATAGAATCTTTATCAGATTCGACAATATACATGGCATTTTATACAGTAATACATCATATTAGGAAAAACAAAATAGACCCCTCAAAATTGTCCTACGAATTCTGGGACTACGTCTTTTTGGGCAATGGAACTCCTGAAGACGTTTCAAAGAAAACAGGTATCCCAACGGACCTACTGAAAAAGATGCACGAAGAATTTGAATATTGGTATCCAGTTGATCAAAGACATACAGCTCCAGCACACATTACGAACCACTTGACGTTTTTCATATTCCACCACGTAGCTATCTTTCCAGAGGACAAGTGGCCAAAGAAAATAACATTAAATGAATTGGTCATTAAAGAAGGAAGAAAAATGTCAAAATCTTATGGAAACGTTATACCGTTGGTAGATATAGCTAGAAAATATTCAAGTGACTTGTATAGATTATATGTGGCTTACGCTGCAGATTTGCCTACCACAATGGACTGGAGAGAGAAAGAAGTAGCAGTAACTATGAGAAGACTCCAGCAATTTTGGAACTTGGTAAATGAGATTTTAGAGATGCCCGAAGAGAGATTAGAATTAGAGAATATTTCAAGTATTAGTAGATGGCTGCTTTCAAAAATAAACACAACTATAAGAGACGTTACACAGTTTTACGAAGAATTGAGATTCAGAGATGCTATTATACAAAGCTTCTTTGAACTCATGCACCACATAGATTTCTACAGAAAAATAATGAAAGACGGAGATAAGAAAGAAGAGGCAGCTGTGTTAAGATACGTATTAGACATATGGCTGCGCCTTTTGGCACCAGTAATTCCTCATATTTGCGAAGAGATATGGCACAAACTAGGGAATGAAGGTTTCATTTCTACAGAATCTTGGCCAGTAGCTGATGAGAAACTGATAGATGAAAAAATAGAAACATCAGTAGATGTTGTTCTACAGACAATTAGCGACATCAAGGAGATTTTATCCTTGATAAGAGATCAGAAACCCTCCACTGCGTACATCTACATTGCTCCAGAATGGAAATATCAAGTCTTTCGAAAAATAGCTGAGGCAAACGTGCCACTAACAGTTAAATCGCTAATGCCACTTCTGATGAAAGATGAAAAACTGAGAAAATTTGCAAAGGGCGTTCAACAAATTGTTCAAAGAATAGTTAAGGCCGGAAAACTGTGGAAATTCGCAGATCCGCAAGTAGAATTCGATGTATTTCAAAAATTCGCAGAGTATGTGGCAAGAGAAACAGGTCTAGAAAAAGTAATAATTGAAAAAGCAGAACAAGCAAAGCATCCTAAAGCAGAACAGGCTCTACCAGGAAGGCCAGCAATTTTGCTCACATAATTTTTCATATTCAATTTTTATTATTTAGCATCATAAGATTTCTTTTTAAGATTAGAATACGTTAATTATAGGGCCTCCCTGTAATAACGTATTACAAATTTGGTTCAGTATCATGTTGCAAGTAAAGTTAGAAGGAACTAGCATGTTTAAATTTCTTTTTCTGTAGAAAATATATTGTAAGTCTCATTAAAAACAGCATTTTGAATTAATGAGAGGAAGACTATGAAGGTCGACGATCCCATTCTCCAAAGCATTACACGTGACGAAACTAGGAAGCTAGTAACATTAAGGATCCTTAAGAGAACTGAGATTCCATATGGCTGCAATGTGGACGAATTATCTCTTCATCCTTCGGTTATATCTGCGTTAAAAAGGAGAGGAATCGTTAAGCTTTACAAGTTTCAGGAAGAAGCTATTCGCAAGATTTTGGATGGAAAAGATGTTGTAATTGTTTCTGGTACTGGTACGGGTAAGACCGAAGCTTTTCTAACCCCCATTTTGCAAGATTGTATCCATCATATTGGTGAAGGAACAAGAGCATTAATAATGTATCCAACTAAAGCTTTAGCTCGGGATCAAATAGAAAAAGTGTACAAGATGTTTCCAAGCATTTTTGGCGTGTCAATAGCTATTTACGATGGAGATACCTCTGAAAAGGATAGAGAGAAAATTAGAGCAAACCCTCCTTCAATTTTGATCTCAAACCCAGACATGCTCAACAGAATTTTACCTAGTAAATGGTTTAGAGATATTCTTAGCACACTTAAAATTGTAGTTTTAGATGAATTACATGTTTATAGTGGAGTTTTTGGGGCACATGTTCATCATCTTCTTAGAAGACTGAGAAGAAAAGCCAGAAGAAGACTTCAATTCATAGGATCGTCGGCTACAATAGGTAACCCTGAAAAATTTGGTAAAACGCTTTTCGACAGAGATGTGGAAGTTATATCCTCCAAGGGCAGAGTTACTGGCAAAACATACCACGCATTCATACAACCTTTAACGAGAAGTAGAATAAGCGAAGCTGTAGAACTAGCAAATATCATGGTCAACGCTGGGAAAAAAACGTTAATCTTTGTTAGAGGGCATAAAGAAGCCGAATCTATTAAGAGATTAGCAAACATGAGAAAAATAAAAATGGGAATCCACCGCGCTGGATTAGCAGAACGATTTAGGAAAAAAATTGAGACTGAATTTAAACGAGGCGAATTGGAAGCTGTTGTTGCAACGCCCACGCTTGAACTAGGTATAGATATAGGAGATTTAGATTGCGTAATTTTAACTGAGATACCTCCAACGTTCGCAAAATACTTGCAAAGAGTTGGAAGGGCTG
>JAEOSG010000219.1 GCA_016840485.1 Candidatus Baldrarchaeota archaeon | reverse complement strand
AGGGGAAATATAGGATGAGTGGACAAATTTGGCTTTTAGTTGGATTATTACTATCTTTTACTGTCTTGATTTTTGTCATCTACTATTTGAAACGGACAAAAATATGTTTTCAATACTCTACATTACTACCTACAGTTTTATTCGTTCTTTTAGCTGTTATCTTTTTCATTCAAGAAACAGTTGTCTGGGTTTTCTTCGCATGGGCATCTTGTGCTTCGGTGCTTTACCTAGTGTTTGGTTTCCTTAGGCTTAGCGGTAGAGAGCTAGATGAAAAACTAGTATTGAGTTTAATACTATTGGTGAATGTTGCCGTGGGTATCCCAGCTAATATATACGTTTTCTTGAAATCTACGAATTGGCTTTGGAAAATTTTTTCGCTTTCAATTATTATATTAATCGTTGTGCCATTATTAACAGGCTTAATAGCACACTCCATTGGTAAAAGAAATCTCTCAAAGAAACTTGTACAAACATTTTACCTTAAAAAGAGAATAAGAGACATGCCAGAGTAAAAGCATGCTCTTAGAAATTCTCTATCTTATATACGTGTACGATTGATTGCTTCCATCAAAATGGCGGGAAACCACATTTTCACCCTATTTTCTAATTATTTTAAGCACTTCATTTAAGCAAAAGGAAATCTTTTGAAAAGAAGCTCTGCCTTTCCTAACAAGTACATATATGTTTGTGAAACTTCAAAATATGTGCATGTTCCATTTTCAAAAATAGATGAAGAATTTCTCTCCAGAAATTGCATTGGGATAAAAATTATCATTACTGTAGCTATTATTTAAACGTCATAAATACAATAAAAAATGGAATAAAGGAAATAGAAAGAAAAATATAAAATGAAAAGGAAAATTGCTAATCACCATCCTCTCGGTATTGTGATTTATGAAAGAAATAATGTTATTAATAAGTAGTGACGCATAAAACGTAGGTAGTGAAATGTAGGAGTTGGAGAGGGAATGGAATGAAGGAAGGCAGAAATGCAGTTTTTATTTTGCTTTGCATAGTAATACTGCTGGGTTTAATGATACCGTGTGCATTCTCTGTGCCGGAAGTTAAAGCTTTAGAGTTTCCAGTAACATTGCAGAAAAAACCAAGTAGTAGTAATAGTCAAACAATTCCATGGGGAATAGAGCGAATACATGCTCCAGATGCGTGAAGCACCAGTACTGGAGAAGGCATACAAGTAGCTGTTCTCGACACCGGAATAGATCCAAACCATGAGGATCTAAAGGGACGAGTTGTCTGGGGTATATGTGTCGTAGGAACTAAAGTTTCGACAAAGCTAAGAGATTGGACCGATAAAAATGGACAGGGAACACATGTTGCAGGAACAATAGCTGCTTTAAACAACGATATAGGTGTAGTTGGAGTGGCATACAATGTAGAACTATACGCCATAAAAGTTTTAAATAATGGCGGTTTTGGAACATGGGAAGGCGTGGCTGAAGGCGTATGGTGGGCTATAAAGGGCCCAGATGGAGTTATAGATAGTGATGGCGACGGTGTGGTAGCTGGAGACCCAGATGATGATGCAGCAGAAGTCATAAGCATGAGTTTAGGTGGATATTCAGATAGCCCAGAGCTACATGAAGCTATTAAGAAAGCATATTCTTGCGGTATAGTGATAGTGGCTGCTGCAGGCAATGATGGCTATGATTATCCAGCTTATCCGGCTGCTTACCCAGAGGTAATCGCTGTTGGTGCAATTGACCAAAATGACGAGGTTCCAGATTGGAGTAATAGGGGAGTAGAGCTTGTTGCACCTGGGGTAAATATACTTTCCACATTACCTAGAAATAGTTACGGTGAATATTCTGGTACAAGCATGGCTACTCCACATGTTTCAGGAACAGTTGCCTTAATGTTTGCGGCAGCTTTAACAAATGGCTATATACCAACACCAGACGACATAAGAGACATCTTGCATAGAACAGCTGATGATATATACGATGATGGTTACGATAGTATCTCTGGATATGGGATTGTGAGAGCAGATTTGGCTGTAGCTGAAATGTAAAACTTTTATCTCCCTTTTTTATTTATGTACGTGTTTTGTTGCTTTTATTAATATGGTTGGCGGTGAGATCTCTCCCCATTTTCTAATCATCTCAACAGCTTCATTATACTCCCTTTTCTCTTCGCTTTGAAGAGAGGTATTTAAAGAGAATAGTGGTTGCACTTAAATTATAATCTAAGATTTTGATTTCCATGTCCTCATTCTTGAATCCAGCTTTTCTAAACATTTCTAACAGTTCTCTCTTGGAAAAATAATATAACTCTCCCGAAGAATATTTTACTTTACATTTAAACATTTTTAGGTGTGCTTCTTGAGCTTTAGTTCGCGCAACAGGTAGATTTTCCACAACTATAACACTTCCCCCCTCAACCACTACTCTTTTCATCTCAGAGATCGCTCTTTTTATGCTTTGTTTATTTGGAAAATTTCTTATCGAATGAACCGCTGCAACCACAGTAAAAGAATTTTCTTCAAATGGTAGCTGTTGTGCGTCAGATCTCATGCCTTGAACTTTTTTGAGTAAATTAAGTTCTTGCATAGTTGTTTTGAAGTTTTTCCACCATCATTGACGACCATAACCGTTCATAAGATCCAAACTAACAACAAGTTTAGCGTATTTTGCAGCTGCAATTGTAAAGTAGCCTCTACCACAGCCAACATCAAGAACAATGTCATCTCCCCTCAACTTCATTTCTTTTGTTAAAGCCGTTCTCTCAATTCCAATATCTGAGTTAAGGTAAATATCCCACCACGAAACCTTAAAATTTTAAAAAACTGTTTAACGATTCTTTCAGCTTCGCTCAATATTTTTTGAAAATCTATTGGGGACATTCCAAAAAATGTAGGCCATTGAGGAAACTCGATTTGAACATTTAGCTTTTTGCAAGTCTGGGAATGGCTTAAATTCCTAAGAGCTGCAAATTAACGCTCACAGTAAACACCCTAGTTTGCTACAGACCTACTTAACTTTATGTTGTTTAAAGTTAATTACTGGAATCTACGCTTTAAATAATGGTGGCATATATGGTTGATGAATGTCAGGTTTTGATAAGAGAAGCTACAATTGAAGATTTAAAAAGAGTTAAGTTTTTGTGGCTTAAGCTTGCCGAAGAAATGTATAAAATTGAAGAATATATTTTTCCTTCAAAAGAAAACGCTGAAAGATGGTTTTCAAGCGTATTATCAACTCTTAGAGAAGGAAAGGGAAAGGTTTTTGTCGCTCAGCTTAACGGTGAAATTGTTGGCTTCATATATTTCATTCATAGTTTAAGGACGTTTCTCGAGGTTTCAAAACAGGTTGCACTTATTTCTGATATGTATGTGAAACCTGAATTTAGAAGACGTGGCATAGGGTCGCTTCTCTTGGAAAAATGTTTTGAACATTTGAGGAAGCTTCATATAAAGCATGTTATGCTTAGTGTCTTATCGGAAAACTTAGCAGCTGTAAAATTCTACGAAAAACATGGCTTCAAAATTTGTCGGTACGACATGTCAAGAAATATCTAGGTTCAGATAAATTTATCACAATTGATCTTAAATTTACATTATTATTGATCAAGCAGAGTGAATTTATTAGCAAAATCTGTGTTTTAGGTTTGGTGATTTTATGAAAATGATACCTGAAGAATTTATTGATTGGCTTTACGTTAAGCGTAGAGAACTTATTGAGAAAATACTTCGCGGCAAAGCTAGTGAACAAGAAGCGTATCTTGGGTTTTTGAGACATACACC
>JAEOSG010000218.1 GCA_016840485.1 Candidatus Baldrarchaeota archaeon | reverse complement strand
CTTAGGGCTAGTATTGATGAAGTTAAGAAAGCAATTTCGCTTGTTGATGAGATTTTCGATGCAATTTACAAAAATTACTACGGAATTAAGTCTGCGATTTATAGGTGGATTGACAAAACTTTTAATGCCCCTTGGAGCAAATGGATGCGCAACCCAGTAAAATCAGCTTTGGATAAATCTGTTTTTCGCGGCGCAAACTTCCTAATAAAATTTGCAAAACAACATTTGAAAACCATTGCTTGTATTGCCTATCATTTAAAAAACGCTGGTAAGAGCTTAGGTGAACTTGTCGCTGCTTTGATAATTGCTGCAATAGCGAAATTCGCGAAAGGAATATTAAAATATTTCTCTTGGACATTAGATAAGCTTCTAAAAACATTGTCAAATGTTTTAGGCACAGATCTAAGCTGGGTTAAGAAAATTCTAGATGGCTGGATTGACCCGACTGTAAAGTTTTTGGATAACGCTGTCGCTTACAGTGAGGCAACGTTTAAATCTGCTGCTCGAAAATTCGCAGAAACAATAATAAAGCCATTTAATTGGATATGGAACCAGATAAAGAGTTTATTTGATACGTTATGGTCTAGTTTCGTTGATTTCTCTATTGACAACTATTTGACCTTGGCTTATTTATTAAGCGAACTTGTAGTTGAAGGGAAGCTTTCCGAAAAATTTGTAAAATCCATTATGAACATTGCCGGAAAAATTTTAGACTTCATATTAAGTCTACAGCCAACAGAAAAGAAACTACACTCCTGGCTTAAAATATACAATGTTTGGCTGACAGCAGCCATCATAGCAGGTAAAATGAGAATAAAAACACCTGAATCGTGGAAAACAATTGCAAGCAGAGACGCAGAAAAAAGTAATAAAATAGCAAATGGAAGAGTTGAAGACCTCTACAAAATCCTATACGATATACTCGAAAGCAAAGTTAAACATACAAACCTACTAAGAATGGACGATATAATGATCGTATTCAGAGAAGGATTATCAGATATGAAATGGCGTGACGCCCAATTCCCAGGAGAAATGATTGGAAGAATAGAGAAGATTGTTGTAAACAAAGAACTTAGCGAAAAACTCGAAAAAGGTATAAAACTTGTAGAATATGATAAAAACGGTAAAATTAAGAAAATTATACTAGATTATCAAGGTGGCACAAGCAGGAGGTTTTACTACTGGTTTGGGGAAATAAACGTCATTCAAGTAGTACATACACACATTGAAGGAAGACCTGTTGCTTTTGCAATTGTTTGGGAAGGATACTTAAACTGGTTTACAGATCCCGATGAGAACAAAAATCTTAGAAATGCAAAAGAAAAACATTTTGAAGGAAAGATTAAGAATGGAATACTTTACGGAAAAGATGGAGATCCAAGAGCATTAATGAGCAAATTTATACCTTGTAAAGTTGAGACAGAAGACTTCACACTAAAAGGCTACAGAATAGTACTAGGACTAAAAATAAAAGTAACACCTAGTCCAGAAGGACTTAACGTCGATACGCCAGGGAAGCAATTTAATGAAAACTATGGAAAGTTAATTCCTACCGAACTAGTTTGGAAATTAATTAAGAGTAATCCAGAACTTAAAAGAGAATTTGAGGAAAAGAAATGTGTGGAATTCTTTTATAGATTTGATGGCGGCCTAAAGCTTGAAGATGGAACACTAGGCAAAAACTGGATAAGCAAAACAGAGAAAATAAAACAACTAATGAAAATGCAAGCAGACTTCTGGAACAAATATGTAAATAAATACAAGACCGAGAAAGGCAAGATGCCAAGCTTTTTCGACACTATAGCTCAATCAATTTTTGAAATACATCCCATAGCAATCAATGACAATGTTGAAATGGTTATAAAGCTATGCGACCCACCATTCCTCAATGAAGTTGCATTAGCACACACGGAATTAACCCTAGTACTAGAAAAAGCAATAGAAAGACTAGAAATCGAAAACCTAAACGAACAAAAGAACTCCGCTGAAAAAACAAAGTTACAAGTAGAAAGTTATATCAAAGAAAACTTCGGAGACTTCTACGAAAAGATCCACAAAGAACTTCTACCAGCAATCAAAGGAAAAGAGAAGGAATACAGAAAAAACTTGGAAACGGCGAAAACATCTGAAGAAATTAGGGATATAACAAAATCATTTAAGGAGGCTGTCAATGAAAGAAGTAAAGAAATCCTTGATGATAGTGGTTCATGGGACTACGAGCTGCTTGATAACTTAAGGAAGGAGAACGCTGAATTGAGAAGTGAAGTAAGAAAGAATATTTATGAAAAAGGTTTGGCAAAACTCGATGAAAATATCGGAGAAACTTTTATCGAGCTGCCAACTAAGCCACCAGAAAGCGGAGTAATACAAAATCTAAAACATGTAGAGAAGACTTTAAAATCAGAGAAAGTAAAAAGTGTTTATAAGAAAATTCTTGGAAAAGCATGTAACATGGGCACATCAATCACATTTATTGTTATTTTTGTAACAGCAAGCTTCCTCGGAACCAAGTTTGGTATGGAAATTTATAGCATCTTGCCAAACAAAATAAAAAGTACTTTAAAATCTGGCTCAGGAAAATTCAAGGTTTACATGCTACTAGCATGTGTCAGCTACGCTTTAGTGAACGTGGACGACTACCAAGACTTTGCAAAATTCATTAAACGAGTAAAAGATGAAGGAACACTAAAAGACATTACAAAAGTCCTATTACAAACGTTTCTAGGCTGCCTACTAAACGGCATACTAATAGGAATGCTTATGGAAGACAACAACATAATTTTAGCCGATGAAATAATACCCTACATCGCAGAAACCATATTCGGAAAAAACGCGTGGATATTCGAAAAAATCATGTGGCCAATCATCGACACAACCATCCAAGTCTTTGGAAACGGAGGACCAATAATGTACCTAACAGGAACCGCAATCGGAACCATAGTAACACAAATACTACAAAAAACAATAAACTAACAAAAGGTGACAAAATGAATAAAAACAAAATAGAAGAAAAAATAGAGGAAATATTGAGAAACTTAGATAATGTTAACGTTGATGTACGTGAAAAAGCAGCCAGCAACCTTAAAGACATAAAATATGACCTTTTAAAGTATATGGATTTAAGCTTGCTGAAAAAGGTTGTACCAAAACTAATGGAAAAATTAGATGATCCAAGCGGCAAGGTCCGCTATTATATCGCATGGACTCTTGAAAGCATCTCATCAAAATTCCCAGAGCTATTTAAAGATAAGATAGTAGAGTTAATGAAGAAGTTAAATAGACCATGTAAGGAACCTTATAGGATATACGACCGTAACAGTCATGACGAGGTTTATTTTCCTAATAGATGTCAACACGCCCGTTACTGGATGTCACAAATTCTTAAAAACGTTTCAAAGAATTTTCCAGAATTGTTTAAGGATGAAATACCGAAGCTAATAAAGTTGTTACACGATTCAAATGACGAAGTTCGTATCAATGCAGCATATATCCTTGGGAATATTGGAGAAAAATATCCAGAACTAATCAAAGATGCAATACCAAGATTAATGGAACACATATATGGCTATGAAGACATCTGCTATAGCGCGCTTGTAGCTTTGTGGAAGGTTGCAGAGAAGTACATAGATGTCTTCAAAGACAAAATAGACGACTTAATAGAAAGATTAGAATGGTTTAGCACAAGTGAAGATATCCCTGTCTCTTATACACATCT
>JAEOSG010000217.1 GCA_016840485.1 Candidatus Baldrarchaeota archaeon | reverse complement strand
AGAGCCAATGTGGGGCTACAAAATAAAAAAGGAAGTAGAAACCAGATTCGGCGTAAAACTGAGACACGGCGCCCTATACCCGCTGCTCAACAGTTTAGAAAAGAAAGGCTTCCTAACAAGCCAAAAACAACAACAAGGAGGAAGAACAAGAAAAGTATACACCATAACGAAAAAAGGAAAAAAATACATAGAAACATACCACAACATACTAAAAGAACAAATATCACAAAGATAATGTATAGAAACATGGAACCAGAAAGGACAACTCGTAAAATAGTGCTCAGAGGTTCTAGTGAAAAAAGGCTTTTCGGTGAAAAACTTTCAAGATACGTAGCAAAAATGTTTGAAGAAAGAGGCAGAAAAGCGCTGGGAATAGCTAGGAAAGTGATGGCAGAGGAAACAGCAAAATTAGATTGTGAAGAAGCTCGAGAAGCGTTAAAATATTTTATGAATGATTATTGGAGCGAAACTACAAGACCTGCCTTACTTTCTGTGGTATGTGAAGCATTAGGCGGAAATCCAGATGTAACCACGCCTATAGCTGTTCCATTAATACTCATCAGCGGAGCTGTTGACATACATGACGACTTAATTGACCAATCAAAAATGAAACGGAATCATCCAACACTTTATGGAAAATTTGGAAAAGACATAGCATTACTTGTGGGAGACGCCCTTTTATTTAAGGGGTTCTCCCTTCTTCACGAAGCCAGCAGAGAACTTCAACCAGAAAAAGTGCATACCGTCTTCGAGCTTATAAGAAAATCCTTCTTTGAGTTGGGAGATGCAGAAGCCCTTGAATTGGCGCTTAAAACAAGGAGAAGAATAAAAATAGAAGAATACATGGAACTTGTCAAAAAGAAGGCGGCGGATTTCGAGGCTTACATGCGTATAAGCGTCATCTTAGCTGACGGATCTAAAGAAGAGATTGAAGCTTTGGGGAGATATGGTCGCATACTCGGCATGTTAGTGATATTAGGAGATGACAATGCGGATACGCTTGATTCATTTGAGCTAATGAATAGAATCAAAAATGAAGCGTTGCCACTGCCACTAATTTACGCCTTATATAAACCAAGTTTGAGGAAGAAAATAATACCAATTTTGCAGAAGAAAAAACTAACGAAAAAGGATGCTGAAACCATTTTGGATATTGTTTATAGAGCAAACATATTTGAAAAAATCGAGAAACATTTTAGAGAACTTATTGCTGAAGCGAAAAATAACATAAAAGCTATAAAAAATAAGGATTTACTTATCCAAATTCTAGAATCAACCTACCCTAAGAATGGGTTTTAACCCCAGCCTAGCCATCCTCGGACTGGGACTTTCTTCCCCTTTCTCTTCATATGCATCGAAGTGTATATCTGTACAACAAGTATAAATAATTTGCGTTTAAACATTTAAACGACTCGTGATCGATAATTTCTAATAATACCTAAATGAATGTGGTAATATGGCTAGGACAAGTTTTTTAACGGCAAGAATTGGTTTGCGGAGAACTAGCGTTTTGGTATTATTCATGTTAATTAATGCATTTCTATGGTACTACCTAACTCTTAACATAATAGCTATTATTTCAAAGGATTTTAACATAGAGCAAGCAATATTACTTTCTTTTCATGCCTCAGGAGTAATCATTGGGGGATTAACTGGACTGCTTTTTTCGAAGAATCGCTACAAAATTCTGCTATTATGGACGCTTCTGGGAGCCATAACGCCATTAATACCATTATTAATCTCCATTTCTACTTTATTACAGTTTCAATTACTCTGCCTTGCATGGGGTTTTTCACTTGGATTAGGAATGCCCTCATGTTTGAGCTATTTCATGGAAAACATAACAATTGAAAATAGAGGGCGCCTTAGTGGTATAATATTTCTAGTTTCTTTCTCTTGTGCGATTCCCATTGTAGGTTTGGTTCATTCATTTGGATTGGTGGTATTGTATTCATTTTTTGGGTTTTGGAGACTACTTGGGTTCATTCCCCTTTTAATTTTGCAAAATAAACATAGAAAACTTGAATTTGAAAAAGATAGTGTATATACTGTTCCAAGGATGCATAATAAGGTTCTTTTTCTTTACCTTGTTCCATGGTTTATGTTTAATATTGTGGATAACTTCGAGGGATTGCTATTAAGAGACTTTATGAACACTACCTTTCCTGAATATTATTCTTTATTGCAACTTATGTACCTGCTTTTTCTTGGTCTCTTTGCATTTTTAGGAGGATTTTTGTGCGATTTAATAGGACGTAAGCCTGTAACAATTTTGGGCTTTACTACAATTGGCATCGCTTATGCTGTTATAAGTGTAATTCCAAGGTCGCTATTGGCGTGGTTTTTATTTTCTGCTTGTTATGGTTCTTCATGGGGGTTTTTCTATACTATTTTTATTACTTTAATTTGGGGCGACTTGGCTCCAAAAGGCTTAGGGGAAAAATATTATTTTGTTGGAAATTCTCCTCTCTTCTTAGCTATTATTACTCAAATGTATTTTGCTAACTATATAACGCACCTCAGTGAGACTAATGCCTTTTCTTTGGCAGCAATTCTTTTGTTCTTAGCGGTTATACCTATATTATTCGTCCCTGAGACTTTGCCTGAGAAGAAGATTAAAGAGAGGGAACTTAAGAAGTACATTGAGAAGGCTAAGAAGGTTAAGGAGAAGTACGGTTGAAAGGTAGCTAAGCATGTTTTTTCATATAGTTTTGACTACGGAGTGTAACCTTGAATGTCGTTACTGTTTTGGTGAGGCATTAGAGGATTTGGATTCGGATTTTTCGGGTTTTGAGGTTGATTATTCTTTGCCTAGAAAGATAAGTTATGATGTTGCCTTATTAGATAAGTTTTGTAGGCAGGACCCAGACTGCGTGTTAATTTTTTATGGTGGTGAGCCCCTGCTTTGTTCGGAAGAGATTAAACGTATAATGGATTGTGTGTATGCGAAGCATTTTATCGTTCAGACGAATGGTTTGCTTCTTGACCGTTTAGAACCAGAGTATGTTAACCGTTTTAGCACGATTTTGGTTTCTGTTGATGGGGATGAGGCTTTAACCGATTTTTACCGTGGAAAAGGCACTTTTAGGAGGGTTGTTGAGAATTTGAAGTTGATTAGGCGGAACGGGTTTAAGGGCGAAGTTATTGCGCGAATGACTGTTATGGAGCAAACAGACATTTATAGGCAGGTGCGGTGGCTCGTTGAAAACTGCGAGTTTGCGTTTTCTTCTGTTCATTGGCAGTTGAACGCGGGTTTTTGGAGTGATTTTGAGCGGAGACGTTTTAAAGAGTGGAGTGAAGAAAGTTACAATCCTGGAGTTCGAAAACTTGTGGATTTTTGGGTTTCCCGTATGGAACGCGAAGGCGTTGTTTTGCGGCTTTACCCTTTCCTGGGAATCGCTAACTCATTACTCTTTGACGAGAGAAAGGCGCTTTTGCGTTGTGGAGCCGGATGGATAAACTATGCTATACAAACAGACGGCAACATAATTCCATGTCCAAGCATGTGGGGAATGAAAGACTTTTATTTGGGACATGTTGGCAGTGCAGACCCGTTGAGGCTTAAGAAGGTTTTTGTTGGTGAGCCTTGCACGAAATGTGACATTTTCGGTTTGTGTGGTGGAAGATGTTTGTATGCGAATGTTACTAAACGGTGGAGCGATAACGCTTATGGTTTGGTTTGTAAAACTGTGCGGAATCTTATAGATGCGGTTGACGAAGCAATGCCCAGAATAAGGAGGCTTGTTGGAAAAAAGAGGGTTCGGCTGGAAGATTTTGAATTCA
>JAEOSG010000216.1 GCA_016840485.1 Candidatus Baldrarchaeota archaeon | reverse complement strand
TAACCCCCTCCTGAACCAATATCTGCAATATTTTGACCGGGCCTTAATGCAATAGCTTCTATAATCTGGTCCGGTTTGTTTTTGGGGTCAGATGCTTTTTTATTGAACATCTTTGCTTGAAAGTTTGCCATTTTTTACCTCCTTTTATAAGTTATATCTCCTTCCTATTATATCTTTTCATTTCGGGCGTCCCGAAGCCGATTGCGGATAACGGATTGGGGGATATGTGAAGTTTGCGGGCGATAGCGGAGCAAATTTGGGCGTAGCCGAAGGTGAAGCCACATATCCTCCTGTTAAGTGAGTGCGATAGCACCGAAGCGAGCGTTAGCGAGCGGAGAGTCGGGCGGTGCGGCGTCATTTTTCCTTCTCCTTGTAATACTCACATACACTTCTAACGGGACATTCTGAACATTCTGGCTTTTTAGCAGTGCAAATCAATGCCGCAAAATCTAAGATTGCTAAATTAAAATATTTACCCTTGTTCTGAGGTATTAAGCTTTTGGCAAATTTCCACATTTTGTTATCGTTTCTTGCTCTTGGCTTTTGCGATTCTACACCAAAGACGCGATTTATAACCCTAATGAAATTAGTATCAAGAAGTGGAACATCTTCCGAAAACGCAAAACATAGAACTGCATTTGCGGCATACATTCCAACGCCGGGTAGTTTTAGTAATTGCTGTAGTTCTGCTGGAATTTTACCATCATATAAGTCTCTAACTTCACGGCCGAATTTTTTTAACAACTCTGCTCTTTTATACTCCATTCCTAATGGTCTGAGGAGCTCATTTAACTCATCTTCTTCTGCTTCTGAAAGTGCTATTGGGTCAGGATATTTTTCGAGGAATTTAATGTATATTCCCGCTACTTGTTGGGCTGTAGTTTTTCTTAAAAGCATTTCTGCTATAAGTATAGAATAGGAGTCATTCATACGACGCCAAGGAAAGTCTCTTTTATTTTTATCCCACCAGTTCAAAAGAAGATCTGCAAACATTTTCTTCTTGTCGACCATTATCCCACCCGACCTAAACAGCTTCACAGAGAACCATTTTAACAATCTCTGCGATTTTCTTACCAAGCAGGGGAGGAACTGCCTCTCCTATCTGTGCCCTAACTTCGGCAGAACTTCCCTTAAACAAAAAGTTATCTGAAAATGTCTGGAGGCGGGCCCTTTCTCTGTTAGTAAGCTTTCCTCTTTCTCTTCTATAATGATACCCCCATGTACCTCCGCCTCCATAAGCAACAACAGTATATGATGGTTTTAACGGGTGAAGTCTTCGGTAAATCAGGCTGATTCCTCTTCCTTCTACTTCCCATTTAGTCCCTCTTACAAATTCATGATTTTCATCAGGCGGAATCATCTTTAGCCGTTCCAATACACTCTTTACCTCCCTCGAAACAACGTTGCTGTGGTCAGGAAATTCTTTTTCATCCACTCTTTTGTGGTAATACCCCAATTCCTTTAAATGATCAGCGTGTTTTTGAAATGCCTCATCAAGTTCTTTAGGACTTGTCGTCTTTATATGATTCATAAAGAGATAGTCTTTTACAACCTCAAAGCTCAACTTCTCCCAGATTTCGCGTTTCCATTTTTCGGCTCTCTCCGTTTTAACAAATTTTACAATTTCCTCGTATTCTTTCATTATTTCTTCATACTCTTTCTGCAACTCTGGCAGGGGTTTTCCCTCAAAAACTTCGAGCGCTGTTAAAGGATATTTTTTGAATATCGAATTTTCTCCAGCAAGTATTCTTTGAACTTTCTGTTTTATTCTGTTTATCTTTAACCAATCCCTGCTGAAGAGATCTTCCCTCACACCAATAATAATTAAGCGCTTTCTTCTCTGAGGAACACCTAAATTTGCAGAGTCAATTATACCAGAAAATACAATAAAATAACTTTCAATGTTATTATTTGTATCATTACCTACAATTTTCTTTATATCTTTCCAACTTAATTTGAGCTTAGAGAAATCTTCTAATATTGTTTGATACGCTGTGCCCTTGTTGGCGCTTTTTAACCCGGGCACATTTTCAAAAACAAAAACCTTTGGCTGAAGATAAATAAGAGCCCTTACAAAATGAGCATAAAGTCGGCCTCTTTTAACTTTTATCCCCTGTCTCTCTTTTTCAGTTCCTCTAACAATTGAAAAATCTTGGCAGGGTGGACCGCCAACAACTACATCAATATCGTTGTTAATCTTGTTGAAATCAATTTCAGCAACATCGCCCAGTAAATAAACTGGAAAATTATCCTCTCCATTTTCGTTGAATTCACTGACATCAACCACTTTGTGTCCAAAATTTTCTGCATATGTAAAAGCTGGGGGGGAAAGTATATCATTTGCTAAAACCAGTTTGAAACTTCCTTTCATTTGAAATCCAGCGTCCATTCCGCCGGCACCAGAAAAAAGTGATATTAAATTATATTTATCTCTCATAGTTAACACCTTTCTATAGTAGCTCAGTTAATCTACGCCAGTTTTCTTCTCCCCACTTCAGTCCTCCTGAGTGCGCAAGAAAATGAGGTGTGGTTATAGATTCTATGATTGGTTCTATCTCTATTCTAAGGTTTCCGTCTGGATCTAGCTCTCTTATGCGTGGGTGATTTCGGAGTGTCTCCCTTGAAAAGATGCCAATACCTTGGGTTACAGTAATTCTTATTTTTGTTCTGCCTTTTTTCCGGCATATCAGCTGATGTACAGGCAGGTTTAACTCGTTTTTGTTTAAATATCCTGCTATATAGGCAGGTATTGGATCAAAGTGAGGGATTTCATCCCAAAGTTCTTTAGCCATCTCATTGTTTAGTTCTCCAAGGTTTTTTGCTTTTGGAAATAGTTTGTCTTTTAAGAAGCTAATTGCCTTTAAGAAAGCCAGAAAATGATGCCTCAAAATTCCTATTTTTACTAGAATAAAAATGTCGGAATGTTCTATTTGTGCACCGGGTACATCTAACCATCTGCCGTTAAACTTGGTCGTTTTAATACTCGTTCTTAAATTAGGCCTTCTCCAATCACTATCTGGGAATTTGATTCTCACAATATCTGTTGGTAAGAACTCTGTTAATTCCCCTCTCCTAGTATCTATCGCCGTTTCTATACTAAAGTTTTCATATAGAAATTTTGATAGAGCTATTTCTCCTAAAAAGCCTCTTGCTGTATCTGTCCATACTTGAGCCATATCACGCTGTCTAGAACTTCCAAAATCCGTTCCAGCAAAAACTGGCGCAAGCCACAAGGCTCTTACTAACGCTTTTGAATAATCATCTTTATCAAGCCAGACAAATTGATATTTAAACCTGTTCTCAAACCATTCTTCAAAACCAATCTCGTTAATTTCGAGCCCTTCTTTAGCACCCCTTAATATTTGCACAGCAAGTGTGTGTGCAGATTCTTTATCACTAACTCTTTCTATAAGGAAATTAGTTAGTCCCCTTTCTTGAGATTCTTGCATATTCATAATTTAACACCTCTCTTTTTATTATTTTTATTTAAGCCGCATCGCCCGATTACGCCTAACGTATCGGGCTATACGAAGTTTTGCGTTAGCAAAATTTGGGGAAAACGAACGAATGTGAGTTTTCCCGTATAGCCCGTGTTCAAGGAAGTATGACGCAGGCACGAAGTGCCGAGTAATATTTCCCCGAAGCGAATGAAATGAGCGAAGGGCGTAAGCTTGAACTACTATTAAACGTATTACGTTTAACCTGCTAATTTTAAGGGTTAAACGATATTACAAATCCCTACTTTTTAATACCTATACTCATAACTACCATAAAAATGACCCCTTAGTGATTCTTTTTTCTTGAAGCGATATCCATATA
>JAEOSG010000071.1 GCA_016840485.1 Candidatus Baldrarchaeota archaeon | reverse complement strand
ATGGAATTGATGAAGTATGGTTTGTGGGATAATCTAGATAACCTGAAAGACTTATTTGATAAAAACTCTGAAAATTTCGATTTTCTCTATAATTTTCATTTAAGGCAAATACTTGTGACTTATTCTAAATTTTTGAGGACGGAAATACCTCCTTATTCAAGATTAGTAGAATTTTTTACTAACGAAAAATTTAGAGAAGAGTATAAGTTCGCAGAATTTCCAGACAAGAAATTTTCTAGATTATTTGTTAAATGTTTAAAAAGTGAAGGTAGAAACGAAAAAATGAAGGTAATAGAAAAATTAACAAACCATGTTCTAGAAAAAATGCACGGATTTAACATCGACGGATGGAAAATTAGAACTAAATTAGAAATCTCGTAGACAGGGAGAAGACGTTTTAAATGTTATGCAAGGATTAGATAGTAAAATCCTTAACGTGTGTAACATCAACTATATCCTTGGATTTTTCCAATTGTTTACTATCTGCTGTTATTAATGTTAAATTGTTTTCTTCTGCTAATTGAACGTAGGAAGCATCGTAAAATGTCATTTTCCTTTCTCTAGCAATTTCCATAGTTCTTTTGACAGATTTACGAGATGGAGATATGAGTTCTAAATTTAGTTCTAAGAGGAGGGAAATAGCTTCAGAGGCATCTTCAACATTAAGTTGCTTATTTTTCCAAATGCTGTTACCCACTTCATATATTAGATGGATTGGGGCAACAATTTTAACGACACCTTTCACATGTGCATTTTTCAGTTCAACCGCTTTATCGCTATATTCTTCAACGTTAAACCATTTTGCGACGACACTTGCATCTACAACAACTTTCATGTTTTATCACGATCCTCACGAATAGATTTTGCGGCATTAAAAACTCCCATGGCAGTTTTATTTCTAATTTCATCAATCTTACGGGATGCTTCCTCCATTTTAATTTGTCTAATCTTCTCCTCGATTACTGATCGAAGATATTTAGACCAGTTTACATTAACCTTTTTCATTTCCTCTTTCAATTTTTTAGGAATTCTAATACTCACAACACTCATATTAAACCACCAATTGAAATATTACGTCAATGTAATATAAATATATCCTACATTTCAGTATTATACTGTGATAATCGAATGATAGAGGCAGTGAAATAAATGTTAACTAAACAGTTCCTGCATTACTATGAATTTAACACGTTAACAAGAAATAAAGTGGTTTTCTTCTAGTAACGTATTACTTAAAAGTCGTTAAACTACACAAGTCGAAAATAAATATATTATACCATAGTGAATAGGTGAATATGCAATTTAGGTAGAGGGTAGAAATGCGTTTTCCCAGCAAACATAAGATAATACAAATAAAAAAGGACATTGAAAGGATAAAAAAAGTGGGGGCAGATCCACTTAAAATAGCTGGGGAACTTATAGATTTTACTGTCAAAACTCAGCTAGAAAATTTAAGAATAAAACACCCTGAAGCTTCAAAAGAAGAACTTCTCAAAATATTAAGAGAAAAATTAACGGAGACCAAGGGGAAATGGAAAATAGTTTTGAAGGATTTGTGAAGCGAGTAGTTTCAGCACTAAATAAATCTATGGTTAACTATGTTATTATCGGAGGAATCGCAGCCATTATTTACGGGAGACCAAGAACAACCATGGATATAGATGTTATTATCGACTTAAAAGCTTCAGAAAAAGAGAAAATAGAAAATTTAGTAGCTATTTTCTCAAAGTTTAACCTAAATGTAACAGCGGAAGAAATAGTTGATGCGCTAATTGAAGGTTCGCGTTTTTCTGTTTTCGATAAATTATCTCCCTTTAGAATCGATGCTAAAGGTATAAATACAAAGCTTGATCAAATTGCCATAAAAAATAGGCGTAAAATTACACTTTTTGGCTTAAAAACGTGGATAGAAGCTCCTGAAGACCTCATAGTTGCCAAACTTATCTACAGCTCACCGCAAGATATAGAAGACGCTCTCTCAGTAATAATAAACATGAAAGATGAACTGAACATAGATTATTTAACAAAACGTGCGCAAGAAGAAAATGTTTACAACATGTTAACCAAGATATTTAGGAAAACCAAAGAAATCTAGCTTCATTTTTCTAATTCAAAGCTCTCTAAACACAGTAAAACAAAACATTCCCCGAATCTTTTTCATTGTTTCATTATTGAACATAAAGAAACCTACTTGCTATGTTATGTTTCGAAAAGAATTCGAAAGGGTAAATAAAAGCATCTAAGTTAATGAAAACCTTTTATATTCTACTTTAAAATTTTTAGTAACCATTTTAGGCCTAACGTTTTAATGGAACATTTAATTATCTTTTTAATTATTTCTCTTACGTTTTCTAGGTCTATCTGATAATTCGATATACCTTCTTCGCTTCTTTGATATTGGCATCCTCTAATTATGACTGCGGGGATCCCTTTTGCTGTTTGCCCCATTAAGAGAGCTGCTGCACAAGCAATTTCATGCGCAACGTGGTCTACTCCGCCAAATTTAGGTTTACCATATAAATCTAGTTCCCCGAAGTTTTTTGAAACAACTTCGATGCCAGAGGAGCCTCTAGCAAAATCTAAAGAACCAAGCGACAGCCACATTTCAGTATCACTTATAACGACAGCCACATCCTTCCCAGTTAATTCAAATATTTTTCTCCTGATCTCTTTGGCGATTTTATCCAAGTTTTTAGGTAAAGCACTAAGTATGCCTTCAGGATTATTTGAAAAATCCAATCCCGCATCAGTATATATTTGATTTCCTCTCCTAACAACCAACATATATGGAATTCTCTTTAAAGCCTCATATGCCTCAGCAACATTCTTCGAAATTTTCTCCAAGCTAATTATCCCTTCTTTAACAAGCTCGTAGAATGGGAACACAAAAAGTATTTCGTCGCTTTGATCAAGCACAGCTTGAATAAATCTCGGATCCATGTTAAGTTTTTTAGCTAGTTTATAAGCCTCTTTTGAAGGTTCAACTTCATCTAACTTAATTAAAAAGTTGTATGCTTTAGAGACGATTTTACTCGTTACAACTATAATGTCACCATCCTTTATGCCACCAGCTGTTCGTGAAGCTTCATCCAATATCAACCTAACTAAATCGTCTCCCGGTTTGATTTCAGGCAACTTCAAACCAAACATTTCAATCTTCACAACCATACTACCACTTCCCATACAAATAACCAACAATTTAACTCAGTTAAAATGAGCAAAACAAATCACTTCTTTCTACCTACGTAAAGTATATGTTCACTTACCCCAATGATCGACGGATCATTACATGTTTGAAGAATAATCTCCACCCACCTTTCCCATTTCTCTTTATCTTCATACAGTTTATTGGTTTCCTCTTGAAGATGAGCTGACAACCCTTCACAGCCTACTATATCTACAGTTTCAACCTTCTTACTTTCAAAAAGATGTTTTAACTCATTTGGATGAAAGAAATAAGCATCCGTAAAACCTTTACCTAGTGGAAGGTCCTTGTGCCATTCTGCACGATGTATACCCTTTTCAAACATTTCACGATGGGTCGGTTCAGTAAGTTCATGTGGATACCTTTGAAGGACAATTCTAAAAGCTCCATACCTACTAATTACAGAAACAAATAGGTAAGCTTTAGGCTTAGCAACCCTTACAAGCTCACTTGCAGCTTTCTCCCTGTCCTCTTCTTCAATTAAATGTGAAAGAGGACCTAAACAAAGTACAGCGTCAAAAGTATTATCATCAAACATAGATAGATCTACAACGTTCCCTTCAACAATTTTCTTAACTCTATCTTCAACACCTGCTTCCTTAATCTTCTTTTCCGCTAGTTCTAAACATTTAGGCGACAAGTCCAGTAATATTACGTCGTAACCTTTCTTAGCTAGCTCTACGGTATATCTTCCAGGCCCACCGCCAGCATCAAGTATCAACCCGCTTTTAGGAAGATATTTCCTAAGGTAATGCATTGTAACAATAAACTCAAGTTGATGGTACGCATCCTTAACGAGTCTCTGCCACTCTTCTTCGACCACTAAATCATAGTACCTTCTCACTTCATCGAAACTCATAAAATAACATTATGAAATCTACATTATTAAAGTTAAAGTCAATTGAAAACAAGTTAAAATTAGTGTTTAGCTGTTTGCAAGCCATAAACATTTTAAAATGCTTAAATCTGGTCTGGAAATATAATGGGATCTTTTAGTTCTTCATTTTTTATAAATTCTTTAAGTTCTGTGTCAAGTGTAAGTAACTTTAAGTTTAAATGAACTGAGCTGGCATAAAGTATATTGTCTATTAGGTCTTTATGGCCTAATTCATATAATTCTAGAGCTTTAATGAACGTTTCTGGAGGCTCGTTTATACAGTTGTATCTTCCACTTTGCATGATGCTTTTAAGACCGTAAGTGAAGCGTTTTATATCAAATGTAAAGTTTCTTACGAGTCTAGCTGCAATCCACAGGGATTCCAGTATGCTAAAGCGGGAATAAAATATTTCTGCGCGAGTCTGGGTAAGTTTCCTTAATCCATCCAAAACTTTCTTAGCTACATCAATACCGAGAGTTGGAAGTATAAAAGAAGTATCAAGTAGTATTTTTAACGTATTTTTCTTGTTCTTCAACACTTATCGCCTCAATTTCTTCAGGTTTAATAGATGCAAATTTTTCAGCAGAAAGTGCTAGTTCAATTGGGTCTTTGATGCTTTCTATTACTATGGTTGTTCCAACAACTTTTAACGTGATCTTATCCCCTTCTTTAAGGTTTAAAGCTTTAACTATAGCCTTAGGTAAGTAGATCGCGTATTTTTTACCTATCCGCGTCTCTACGACAAATCTATCCGCATCTGAACACAACCTTATCACCAGATAAAATCATTATATTCAGATATAAAAACTATTTCTGAAATGTCAACTGTAACAAACTAACGTTATACATCGAATTTTCTTTGTCTAGCTATAAGTTCCTCTAAAAAGATTACAGGCACTTTAAAAGGCATCCTTTTAATCTCTCTTTCTAATTCTTTTTCTTTTATTGCAAATACACTTGTAGCATTTAACATCTTGGCAAGCGCAAAAATGTAACAGTCTGCTAAGGAAATTGACCTAACGCACTTTATTTTCCCCGCTTCAATAGGGGATATGGAAATTACATCAATAAATCCCGATTCTAATAAATCGTTTATCTTATTTTCCGCTTTTTCAACGCCAAGCTTTCTACAGATTATGTAAAACGTTTCAGAAATAGCTAATTCCGTTGTATATGTGTCATGCTCCTTCATTAATTCTTTTGCTATCTCACCAAGCTTTGTAGCATATGCCATTTCAATAAGCACGCTAGAATCGTATACCAGTCTTTTTCTCAAGTTTTTCAAGTCTTTTTTCCTCCTCCTCTCTAAGTTCCTGTAAAAGTTTGCGGGCCTCTTCGACTTTTTCGCTGCCTAAACATCCATAGAAAGAATTTAACTTGTCTTCGTTGCGCATAGATTTTAGAAGATAGCGAATTGCATCATCCAAACTAACCGTTTTTCCTAATTTCATCTGCAGCTGCGCTGCTAACTTTAAAAGTCTAATTTTTGTATCTTCCGAAACCTGAATAGTAACCATTTCCAAAACACCTTCAACACAAAATATAGAAAATCACACTATAAACTTTATCACATTAAGAAGATTTACATCAGGAGCATTCAATAATTTAAGTGCCGTTAATAGTTAGATTGAAATGGAAGATGACGTTACATGAAAGGTAAAGTTAAATATTTAAAAGCATTTTTGATCATCATAATCATTGTTTTCACCTCTTATGTGTCTTTTATTGTTTATAATATATGGATAAAGGGAAAAGGATCGCCTAAAACTCCGGAGACATTAAATATCGGGATAGCGGAACATGTTAAGATAATCGTGCTTTATGATAACTATCCATTTGATGAAAGATTGAAAACTGCTTGGGGATTCAGCTGCCTTATTAATGTAAGTGGAACCACTATTCTATTTGATACTGGTGGTGATCCAGAAACTTTGCTTTACAATATGAATATGTTGAATATTAGCGTGGAAGAAATTCAAACAATAGTTCTTTCCCACATACATGGAGATCATGTAGGAGGATTAACCAGTATTCTCAGCTTGAATAATCATGTTAAGGTCTATGTGCCATCTAGTTTTCCAAACTCTTTTAAAAATGAGGTAAGAAGCTATGGATGTGAACTTGTTGAAATTAAAAATGCAACTGTTATCTGTGAAGGTGTAGCTACCACAGGGGAACTGGGAACAACCATTAAGGAACAATCCCTCCTAGTAAACACGTCAAAAGGCCTTGTAATTGTTACAGGTTGCGCTCATCCAGGCCTTGTAAAAATTGTTGAAAAAGCCGAACAGCTAACCAATACTAATGTGTATCTTCTTATCGGAGGCTTTCATTTAATAGGAGCATCTGAAAAAGAAATTTCATCTATTATTGAGCAACTTAAAGATTTAGGTGTAGAAATGGTTGCTCCATGCCACTGTAGTGGCGACCTTGCGAGAAACATGTTTAAAGAAGCATTTGGTGATAATTATATTGATGTAGGAGTTGGAAAAACTATAGAAATATGAAATACAACTGTTTTTCATATTTTGTTTTTAGCGTTCCCTAAATCTGCTACACGAGGTAGTAAATCGAAAAATATATTTTGTGCTATTGCACAATATTAGTGAAACGATGAACCATGGTGATCACAGTGCCGTTCGGAATGGGACCATTCGGATGGTTCCTACTCCCATACATAATAAACTGGTTCAGATATACATACAGATATTGGCCTTGGCCCTGGTTCTATCCATGGATGCCTTGGTGGATAAGCATTTACCCAACAACGCCTTACGCGCCAGGATACATGGCTCCTCCAGGACTCTCAAAGGAAGAAGAAATAAAGATGTTAGAAGAACAGGCAAAGTTCCTAGAACAGCAACTAAATGAAATTAGAAAACGCATAGAGGAACTGAAAAAATAAATCGCCAAAACAAAATTTAACCCGAATATAAGCGAATATGTGCATTTAAAGTTGTTAGGAGAGACGTAAGTGTTTTTTTGTAGCCTATGTTAATAAAAACAAATGCATTGGCTGTAAAACATGTGAAAGATACTGTCCAACCGGAGCTATAAAAGTAATAGAAGGAAAAGCAAGAGTAAACTGGATGATCTGCATGGGATGCGGCCTATGCGCCCGCTCATGCCCGCGACAAGCAATACATCTAGTTCCAAGATACATGCTAATACCACCAACATGGTACTATCTGCGAAGACCTCGATAAACAGTTCTCTAATGTAACTCTTAACC
The DNA here is from genome assembly GCA_016840485.1 of Candidatus Baldrarchaeota archaeon. Taxonomy (GTDB): domain Archaea; phylum Asgardarchaeota; class Baldrarchaeia; order Baldrarchaeales; family DXJG01; genus DXJG01. The sequence goes on along the minus strand of JAEOSG010000071.1, from coordinate 6,032 downwards.
CTTTTTCTCTTTTTATCATTAAATGTAAAAATCACAGTAAAATTTATTATTAAGAGTGAGAAGAGAAGAAAAGTTAAAATAAGTCTAAAAACTTAGTTTAACAGATTTTATACTTGTAAAAGATGAGACTTTAATGGAATAGAGTTTCAGATAAATTTCTTGGAGAAGGGTAACATGATGAGCGAAATAAAGTATAAGCCGATAGGAATTATTCATTCTCCATTTAAAGAACCAAAAGGAACTCCTATACAATCAGCAGGCGCTCAAGGCGTTAAAGGAACCGTTGAAATATTCCCCGAGTACGTAGAAGGGCTGAAAGATCTTGAGGGCTTTTCACATATAATCTTAATATACCATTTTCATTTAGCTAGGAGAGGAACTTTAAAAGTAAAGCCATACATGGATAATAAGCTTCGTGGAGTTTTCGCTACTCGGGCACCAAGCCGCCCAAACCCCATTGGCGTATCAATTGTCCGCCTCATAGAGATTAAGGGGAATATATTGCATATTCAAGATGTAGACATTATAGATGGGACTCCCCTTCTTGATATTAAGCCTTATGTCCCAGAATTTGATGTACGCAATGTAGAAAAAATAGGATGGCTCGAAAAAAGAGTAAAAAAACTCCACATTACAAAAGATGATGGAAGATTCTTAAAATAATCATTCTGTTTATTATTACAACCATTCATTTATTCTTAACTTAACAATTTTAATATATTATATCCTCTTATCATTTATTATCATCGAAGTTAGATGCGTTTCTGTGTATGAAACTTAAAATATAATGCTTATATATTTGAGTAGTGATAGAGGTGCGTTTCTTGCTTTTACTCTACAAAGATAAGATAATTAGAAAGATCATTAGAGAATATCCTAAAATCGATAAAAATGTAGTTGAAATAATACTTTTTGGCTCGGTGGCACGAGGCGACTTTTCCCCTTTAAGCGACATAGATCTTCTTATAGTTACGAAGAACAAACAAAAAACACAAAAACTTTTTTCGGAATTTAGAGGAAAAATATATGCAAAAACAAGCGTCATGATTACTGCTATATATGTAACACCTAAGGAACTTAAAAATAATTTAGATCCTCTTTACAAAAACATTAAGCAAGAGGGAAAAATACTTTGGAAAAAAAGGAAGAGTTAATTGAAATAGTAAAGCAACTTATTTTTAGAAGCGAAGAAAAACTTGAAAGTGCCAAAATTCTCCTAGAAAATGAAAAATTTGATGACGCCATAAGTAGAGCTTACTATGCAGCTTTTCTAGCTGCTAGGGCTATCCTATATCTCCTAGGCAGTTCACCTAGAACGCATCGTGGGGTTATCACTATGTTCGGGTTAAAAGTAATAAAAGAAGGCCTACTTCCTGTGAATGTTGGCCGCTATCTTAATGAGCTATTTGAGGCAAGAGAAACAAGCGATTACGCTATAATAGTGTTTTACACAAGAAAGGACAGCGAACAATACATCAAAAAAGCAGAGGAAATTGTAAACGCAATAAAGAAGCTAATCAAAACTAAATTTAAAATTAAGCTCTGATGTTAAAATAAAAGCTCTACAATTCTGAGTTTTTATTTGGCATCCAGATTGATTTGCCTAACTCAACTAATAGTTGCATTTTAACCCCAACATTGTTGACGATTTGTTAAATGGACTGGCAGAGACACATAAAGCAGGGGCGTCGCGTTACCCATTTGCCCCGTATTTGGAGTGGGCTCTTAAACCTAGGTCTGGCTTTGAAACGACAAAAGAAGATTTAGAAGCTTAATACGTAGACGTAATCAGTGTTTTATTGATCGGTTTAAGCCTTAATTTTCATCCAAATTATTTTATTTGATTCAACCTTGGAAGTTATTAGACCGTCCCGCTTAAGCCAAGCTAAGTAACCTTTTAACATGGATTCGTAAAGAAAGTAGAGAGCTGTATTAACTATTTTGACATTTAGCTGGGATAAAACTTTAGAGATAAGCTCACAGGTGCTTAAGTCGTTATTTAAAACTTCGAGTAGCGTTTCTTTTGTTCTTTGGATAGCTGATATATTAGCCTCTATTTCTTCCTCAGGTTTTGTACTCGGTTCGCCGTGAAAAGGCACATAAAGCAATCCTTTTGTATCTAATAGGGATTCCAATGTTTTTAATGCTAATTCAGGATCATATGTATAGGGGATAACATGTTTTCCCAAAAGATCGATGCTGGTGTAAGCATCCGCAACAAAAAACACTTGATCGGTTTGAATCCCTATCATTCCAGGTGAATGACCACGTAGATCAACTAGCTTTAAAGGTAAAGATGTATCTTCAACTGGTTTCGCATTGCTAGGTTTAGCCATGAAAAATTTTGAAAGCAGTTCTGGAACAGGGTTTCCACCATAAAGCATAACAGGCTCCAATTTAGGGTTCCTAATATATGGAACTTCCTCTAAAGGACCAAAAATATCTACGTTAGTGCGTTTCTCCACAAAATTATTCCCACCGATGTGATCTGCATGAGAATGCGTATTTATCACAGCTTTTAACTCGCAGTTCAGAGACTTAACAGCATTCAAAGCTTTACGTCCTTGATCATCATCTAAACCAGTATCAATCAAATAACAATCCCTATCCAAACGAACTATGCCAATAACAGTTCTTCCAGGAATTCTATATGTCCCGTCTCCCAATTTTTCAACCTTAACCATTCTAAACACCTTTTGTGTTTGACAAACTAAACTTAAGAAATTATAATATGTCGGAAATTTATTTCTTCTTTTTTCAACATGCTTTCTATCCAATAAATATTGCTAAAGCCTCGTGTTCATTTATGGTGAGGCAACACCAATCCCATCCCACATATGCATCCGCACCGTGATATAGATCGTAAATACTATTTAGGTTGTCTGGTGATTCCCATGTGCCATCTAGGTAAGCTACTAAAATTTAGGTATCTGTATGTCTTGATGGAACGTTTTCTTCTGAAACGTTTTTAAGAACTTAGTTTCTCTTTTATAATATAGATTTTCTACGTGAATGGCTATGTCATCGGATGTATATGAGAGGTTGCAGCAAGGGTTTGATGCCGTTTCGTTGACAATGGAAGATGTAGTAAAAAAGGATTTAACGTGGAAATATTTAAGTACATTTCTTTACGATGAAGGCCCGGTGGAATCAGAAAAATGGATAGTCATTCCAGAGTTTTTCCTATTCTCCATTGCTCTTTCTCTCTATAAGAGACGTATAAAAACAATACTTTTATTGGATTCTACGCGTGAACATTCTTATTCCATAAGTTCTATTCCAGAGTGGTATCGTAACTTCTTTGCACAAAGAAGGTTTAGCAATCTTGTATACTTTTTCGGTAGTGATTTCGAAAATATAAGAGAAGCTCTTGAAGTTCCACAATTGAAATTAGATTTAAGGAACATTATTGAGTCAAACTTCTTTCCGTTAGCTTTGAAAGCGAATCTCCCAATACACAGAGAAATGGATGAAAGAAGACTTTCGCAAATCAATAATTTAGAGAGTTTATCAAGTTTCATAATAGATTTTATGCGTCCTCCGACACTCAAAGAGGAACTTAAAAAAGAATTATCATCAGTGTCTGTAGAAAGAATTGGAAGCCACGTTATTTCCTCTCTCACCTTAATTTTCAACCCAGGTGCTGCAATGGGTAAAGGTTTAGCATATGCTTTCAAGTTTGTGAGAATAGTAGGAAAAATGGAAAGCGAGGAATATCAAAAATTCGCGAAACAATGGAAGGAAAATATTGAGAAATTCTTTAATACGGAGGCTTTGTCGAAAATTGTTGGCGAATCAAATTTAGATGAAGCAAAGAAAAAACTAGAGGAAGAAAATCTTTTAGTAATCATTGGTGATGGTTTTAGAAATCTTCAAAACACATTTATCCCTATATTATTGGAAAACCTGCTTACAGACGTCAAGGAAGTTGCGTTACTTTTTGATTCAATAACGTTCATGGATCGATATGATTTCTTCCTAAAGTGGCTTATAAATAAAGTTGAAAACCGTGAAATATCTTTAGGAGCTATAGCTCCAACAATGGGGGAATTCTCTGAAAGATTTAACGGTTTCTTCGAAAAATTAATCAGTGAAAAGGCGATATTTTTTGATTTAAGCTCAAAATTTATGAGAATCCTCTTTAGAAGAAGACCTGCAACAGAAGAAGCTTGGGTTGTAAAACACCTTTATAAAATAAAAGAACTGGAAGAAAAAGGTGATATAGCATTTGTTTTCTATAATTCCACATCACCGGTTAAATGGAGGTTCGTTCGTCCTTCATTGCTAACCAAAATTAAGAGAAAACTTTTTGGAAGATAGAAATGTTCCAACTAGTACCTAAAAGATCCTTCTAAATATGCCACGAAGTCTCTCAATTTTTCCTTTCCGCAACGATATTACCTCCCAGTTAACTTCCTCAAAAGCATCATGATGAATAAAGTAACATTCGCCTTCTCTTCTCTTTTCTTCCATTTCAAAAAACTTTTCGTAAAGCCATGCATGAACTGTAGCGCTTGCCCTTTCATGAAGAGTATGGAAGAAATCCGAATTCATATCAAATACGATGCATTTTTCCGAAACCATCTTTCTAACCGAGTCAACACATTCTTCTACGGTTGGAAGATAAGCAGAGGGTACGAACAACGCGAGTTTACAACCTTCAACCTCATCTGGTCTATCAACAATCCATTGAATAATCTTCGAATACACATCTGGCTGTGGTAAGTCATCTAAGACTATGATTCCTTCATTAAAAGTACGTAAAAACTCTTGTATAATCACAGGTATCAAAAAACCATAATTTCTACCAAAGCAATCAGTAAAAACTACATTGACCCCCTCCCTGAAAGGAGCTTCCTCTTCATCAGCAAGCATTTTCCCTATGACATCATAAGAATATAGGCTTTTTGCTTCTTCTTCCTTTTCCTTGAGTTTCTCTTTGAATTCCTTATCGAAGGCATGTTGCTTTATCACGATGAAAAAACCTTTAGCACCTGTTAAAAGATATTCTATGAGCCTAGTCACGCTTGCCATACTAGCAATAAACTTAGTTGCTCCCCCCCTCTTCTCTATTCCTTTTTGAAGCCTCATCGACATGTCCTTAAGGGTTGATGGAGGACCCATAATTTTCACTAAAAAATTGCTGAAACCTTCGACATTCATATTTTTCAGTTTTTCCGGTTTAATTTTCCTAACTTTTTCAGATATAGCTGCAAGAGCTTCAGCAACAATATCAGCAGCTTCTTTAACCGACCCCATACTCGCCAGTAACCTCTCCACATTAAAGTCTTCTCTAACACCGAAATATTTGATATTAGCTTCAGGTAGCTTCTTGTTTACAAGTTTAAGCAGCATATCGAATGTTTCCGGATTATTTAGAGAAAGTTTCCCTTTCCTATTCAAATTTATAACCAAAAGAACATTTCTACCTATAGTTTTATGTGCAACTTTCGAAAATGCCATACATATCTGTTCAGGATAAAGTAAAATTTCATTTGCAAAAATTTCATAATCGTAGGAAATTATACCAAACCTACTCCACCTATTTGCAGTAACTAAGTCACGTAGCCTTGCCTCTGCAAATTCATAGCCTTTCAAGTACGCTTCGCTCATAAAATACACCACACATCCATAATACTTACAAATCTCCTCTCAAGCAACATGTTATAAAATGCAAATAAAAAATATTTTAAACATTCGCTAAAACAGCTCAACACAAATTATGACCATTTTCATCTGAGAGGAAAAACACCAGCAAAGAGACATCATTATCCTAAACATTAACACATATTTTCATTCTGAGACTTGCTAGGTTAAATAATGAACGTGACGATTAATAAACGTCTTAGGACCTCAATGCCAGCGTTTTCATGCAAACAACTATTGCCTGGTTTTTCACATTCTAAATAAGAGAAAGAAAAGCCTCAAGCATCATTAAGCCATCAAGACACAAGCTTTAAATAGTGAAGGATAATATATAGATTAAATTGTTACATAGGTAAATTAATTATCTATATCGAGGAAGATAATAA
>JAEOSG010000015.1 GCA_016840485.1 Candidatus Baldrarchaeota archaeon | reverse complement strand
AGATGTGTATAAGAGACAGGTATTATTAGTGATCTTGCTCGTGTAAATAGAGTCGCGTTGCTTTTTGGCTCCCCCCGAGAAGGTTTGCATGAAATTTTAAAAAGAGAGTCAAGAAAACTTTCTGACATAGCTGATTATATCGTCAATATGATTCCGGGACAAGGAGTGCGAACTGTGAGAACTGAAGAAGCTATATACGCTTCTCTTTCCATCATAAATTTTCTGCAATTTTTATGTTTCAAAAAATAGGGGATATGGCAAGTTTAGTGATAAAATTTTATTTAGTCATGAAAGGGAAAAATTTAAATGTCATGCTAAGGTGAGATAGGTAGCCTTTTAAGTCCTCAAGATAATTTCATCATTTCGCCTAGAATTTAATGTCAAAGGAGGATAGACTATGGGCCATCGAAAAAAGCACGCACCAAAAAGAGGATCACTGGCATATCTACCGCGTAAAAGAGCAGCAAGACCTATTGGTAGAATCCGTCATTGGCCTGAATATTTGGAAGAACCGACAATCTTAGGTTTTGCTGGATATAAGGCAGGAATGACTCACGTGGTTATCGTAGAGAATGACCCCAATAGTCCGTTTTACGGACATGAAATAGTTAAGCCTGTAACGGTAATTGACGCGCCTCCACTAGTGGCATGTGCAATTAGAGCTTATGAACAGACTCCATATGGCCTCAGGTCAATAGGAGAAGCCTGGACAAACAACTTAAGCAAGGATCTAAGCCGAGTATTTCCTATACCGAAAAATCATGATACAGATAAAGCATTAGAAAAATTGGAAGAAAACTTGGATAGAATAGGCGAATTAAGACTTATAGTTCATACTCAACCGGGAATGGCGTCAGGAGTACCGAAAAAGAAACCTGATATCATGGAATATAAAATTGGCGGTGGAACTGTTGAAGAACAGTTTGAATACGCGAAAAATATATTAGGAAACGAGATAAGAGTTAAAGATGTTCTTAAAGAGGGAAGCTTTGTTGATGTCGTGGCTATTACTAAGGGAAAGGGATTTCAAGGTGTTATAGCAAGATGGGGAGTCCGAAGAAAACAACATAAGTCGAGAAAAACTGTCAGAGAGGTAGCAGCAATAGGTGCATGGCACCCTGCAAGGGTCCGATATACCGTACCACGTGCTGGTCAAATGGGCTATCATCAAAGAACAGAATATAATAAATTAGTACTAAAAATAGGAGAAAATGGCCAAGAAATTACTCCAATGGGAGGTTTTCCTCGCTACGGCATTGTACGAGGCGATTACGTAGTACTCCTAGGATCTTGTCCAGGAACCGTAAAACGTCTAGTCAGACTTCGATATGCAATTCGACCGCCTAAAGAGGCTGTTAAAGAACCCCCGCAAATAGTGTATATTAGCACTTCTTCCAAACAGGGCAAATAATGGGAGGAAGAAAGATGATTGTTCACGTTTACGATCTGGAAGCTAAACCAATAGAAGAAATAGTATTACCACGCGTGTTCACAACACCATTTAGACCGGATGTGATAAGAAGAGCAGTAATATCCTCCATCTCAATGCGTATACAACCCTATGGAGTCGATAAAAGGGCTGGTAAACGTACAACAGCAGAGTCTTGGGGGCCTGGATACGGCGTTGCCAGAGTGCCAAGAATTAAAGGAAGTCATTATCCTGCAGCTTCACGAGCCGCTTTTGCTCCAATGACCGTTGGTGGTAGAAGAGCTCATCCTCCAGTCCCAGAGAAGAAAATAAGTGAAAAGATAAATAAAAAAGAAAAAAAGTTAGCATTGTTTTCGGCTATAGCAGCAACCGCTATTCCAACGATTGTTAAATCACGTGGACATATAATAGACCAAATACCCGAACTTCCACTAATAGTTTCGGATGATCTTCAAAAAATTAAAGAGACCAGAGAGACAAGGGAAGCATTCATAAAACTGGGAATCTGGCCCGATATTCTCAGAGCAAAAAGTAAAAAGAGAGTAAGATCGGGCAAAGGAAAGATGCGCGGAAGAAAATATAAGAGAGCAAAAGGACCCTTAATCGTGATAAGCGAAGACGAAGGTATTGTAAAAGCTGCCAGGAATCATCCAGGTGTTGATATTGTTCGCGTAGACTTATTGAACGTAGAACTCTTGGCACCGGGAGCCTGTCCTGGCAGATTAACAGTCTGGACAAAATCAGCAATTGAGCAGTTGAACAAATTCTCATTGTAAGGGGGATTGTTAATGGAATTTGACCCTCATAAAATAATTATAGCACCGGTGGTTACCGAAGCAGCGCTGGAATTAATCGAAAGAGAAAATAAACTCACATTCATAGTTGATCGGAGAGCTAACAAACCAACTATTAAAAGAGCGGTTGAAAAACTCTTCAAAGTTAGGGTTGATAAAGTAAATACCTTAATTACACCCGATGGACGCAAAAAAGCCTATGTTAAATTAAGTCCGGAATATAGCGCAGCTGATATTGCAACCAAGCTGGGTATATTCTAATGGAGGTAAATAAATATGGGTAAGAGAATTCTTGTTCAAAGGAGGGGTCGTGGAAGCCCCACATTCAGGGCTAACACTCATAAACGAAGAGGAAAAGTAAAATATCGTCCACTTTCCGATAAAGAAGTTAAAAAGAAAGTTGTAGGTAGGATAATTGAACTTCTCCACGACCCTGGACGGGGAGCCCCTGTTGCGCGTGTAAGATTTGAGGATGGAGATGAAAGACTTATCTTGGTCCCCGAAGGGTCATATGTAGGGCAACTCATAGAATGTGGAATCGAAGCCCCGTTAAAACCTGGAAATGTACTTCCTCTTGCTCACATACCTGAAGGAACACTTGTCTGTAATATTGAGGGAGTTCCTGGAGATGGTGGAAAGTTTGCTAGAGCGTCAGGAACCTATGGGATTGTAGTGACGCACACTGCTGATAAAACGTATGTACAGCTCCCCTCTGGTCGAGTAAGAGCATTTAACCCAGCTTGCAGGGCAACGATAGGTGTTGTTGCCGGAGGCGGGAGAATAGAAAAACCCTTCGTTAAAGCAGGTAAAAAGTATCATCTCGTTAAAGCTAAAGGCTGGAAGTGGCCAATAGTGAGAGGAGTTGCGATGAATGCTTGTTCACATCCACATGGCGGTGGTAGTCACCAGTCGCCTGGTAGACCAACAACGGTACCCAGAACAGCACCACCTGGAAGAAAGGTCGGTCATATAGCTGCACGTAGAACAGGGAGGAAGAAGAGATAGTTCTTATTTTTAAAACCTAAGTAATATTTAGATATTTCAGATATATTCCCAATCTATTTATAACATCACTTTCTTCTTTTTAGTCAAACCATATGGAGGTTTCTGATGAAATTAATTACTGTACACTTACCCGAAGCTTACCTTGAAGGACTGGATAAGTTAGTTAAACGTAGAATGTATCCAAATCGTAGTGAAGCTATTAGAATAGCTATCAGAGACCTTCTAAAGAGAGAACTATGGGAACAAGTTAAGTTGTGGGGGGATCGTCTCTGAAAGCGTTAATAAAAGATGCTTTGAACCATTCTAGAGTGGAAAAAGGTAGAACCTACGTAAGAGAACCTGGAAGGGCAAGAATAGTCGTTGTGGGAACTGGCGGGGCGGGGAATAACACTGTAAATAGGTTAATGACCATTGGAATACAGGGTGCTGAATGTATAGCGGTAAATACTGACAAACAACACTTAGATAGTGTAAAGGCTCATAGAAAGATTCTGATAGGGGAAAATCTAACTAAGGGTCTTGGTGCTGGGGGGTTTCCGGAAATAGGTGCAGCAGCAGCAGAGGAGAGCCGAGATATCCTTACTGAGGTTCTTTATGACACTGATTTAGTATTTATAACTTATGGTCTTGGTGGAGGAACTGGAACGGGTAGTGGACCCATAATAGCTGAGATAGCAAAGGAAATCGGGGCTATTGTTGTCGGCGTTGTTACTATGCCGTTTAAAGTCGAACGTGCACGGGTAAAAAAGGCAAAAGAGGGATTAAGAAAGCTAATCAAAAAAGCGGATACAGTTGTCGTAATTGACAATAACCGTTTATTGGAAATAGCGCCAGATTTACCAATTGACGAAGCATTTAGTGTTGCAGACGAGATACTCGCAAACATGGTTAAAGGAATTACAGAAACCATTGCATTACCTTCATTAATAAATCTTGATTATGCTGATGTGAGAGCTATTATGAGTAACGGTGAAGTTGCAATAGTAGGTTTAGGTGAAAGCAGTGGACATGATAGAGCAAGAGAAGCAGTAATGGATGCACTGCAAAGCCCTCTCCTAGATATTGATATTACAGGAGCGAAAGGAGCTCTTATACATGTTAGTGGCGGACCCGACATGAGTCTACGAGAGGCAGCAAGATGCGCCGAAATAGTAGTTGAGAAAATGGATCCGAATGCGCAAGTCATATGGGGTGCTAGGGTAGATCCGCACCTAGAAGATCTATTACGTGTTATCCTCATAGTTACTGGAGTTAAAAGTCCTCATCTACTTGGCCCTAATGATGGAGACAATTTAGAACTCTTCGAAGAGGAATTCGGTGAGTTAGAAGAAGATAGTTATCCTGGTATATCTAGAAAAACCGAAATTAAAAGCTTTGACGATGTTAGAGCATTGTTAGATGGAAAGAAACTTTCTTTTACAGTAAAGAATGGAAAATTAGATCTAAAGAAACTAGTGGAACCGCTAGATTAAAATCACTCTGAACCATTATGCGGAGACGTGCTTTCTACCGATATTTAGGCTTCATTAAATTAACAACACTATATTAAATAATAATTTAATTTTTAATTCCCTCAACCGGGTTATTATTCTATTATAAAGTTTAGCTGATAACTTTCTGGTTAAGTCTATACATTGTTTAAATGGTCTTATTTACTATTTTTATTTTTTAGTTTCTTCTACGAATTCATCATATATCCGCTTTACTCTTTCAGCTAGCGGTCCTTCTCCTTCAACTCCCTTTTCTGTAACCTTTATTTTATTGAACACAAGGATCATTCCAGCTTCTTCAAGAACTTTTACCGCGCCTTTTTGTGGGAAAACTTTTTCTAACCTTTCTGCAAGGGCTTTAAGGTCAAAAGGTTGTTCAATTTCTATGATTTCGGCAATATTATGACCGTATATAAATACTTTGTGATAAGTTTTCCCTTCGTTGTCCTTTACGTCCGACAAACATAAACTTAAGCTCTTATCATCGTAGCCTTCAAACTTTCCAATGTACTGCTTCCCAGTAACAGTAATTACATTTATATGCATCCCAAGCATTGCTGCAAGTTCCTTAAAGAACCTTCTAGTAACAGCACTATTTAACACTTAAAATACCCCCTTATGTTTAGTGGCATATCTCAACAGTTTAATTACTTTTATACTAATAACACTTATCCCCTATATAGGGTGTGACGGCATACTAATTGCAATACTCGTCTTAAATCAAAATAAGCATAAATAATGTTTTTTATTTAATTTCCCGAAAAGAGTGATGGAATATCGTCTTATTTGAAGTGCTACGACGGAAACCTAAAAATTTTAGTGAAATGCTTTGGATACTAAATATCTAAAATATTTCCCAATCTTTTCACTAAATTGGTATATAACATTTTGGGCATATTACTTTCATAAAACTCTCTTTCTCTAGGTTAGAATATTACCTCTTATATCGCTTAGTGTAAAGTTAAATGTAATGTAAGTAACTTTAACACGCACTGTTAGTACCAGAAATTTGTAAAAAATCTTATTTGTCATCTTTAATTGATAAAAAATGACCGAAAATAAATTTTTCTGTCAAGAATGTAATGGCGAAATTATAGTTCATCGTGGTCAATTCGTATGTTCGCGATGCGGACTTGTCATCGGACCACAATATCTTCCACCCATAGTAGATTTAACCTCTTCAGAAGAAAACTTAAACATTTCATCAAAGCAATATGCATCTCTCGGTTCTCGGGTTCATATAGTAGATGGACTAGGAAGCTATATAGACTATCATGTAACTCCATTTTTCAAGGATAGATATGGAGAATCGCTTGTTCCGGCTAAACAACGCCTGTTTAGAAGGCTAAAGTACAAATATGACTTAAGAGCAAGAATTATTGGAAATGAAACAAATTACAGGGCATTAAGAACCCTAAACAGAGCATGTTCCGTTCTACAATTACCTAGTTCTGTGAGGGATAGAGCGGCGTACTACTATCAAAAAGTTTCCAAGAAATATAAAGACTTAAAAGAAGATTCAACAAACCATATTGTTCTTGCAGCTGCATGCCTTCTTCTAGCTATAAGGGAATACAAGCATATGGCTCCCGTAACTGTCCAAGAGCTGGTTGAAGTATTTAAAAATCTTGGACATCGTGTAAGTGTGCGTCGTGTTGTAAGAGAGATTTTTATTGTAAAAAAGGTTGTCGGCTTAAGAAAATATGTAAGAAGGAGTGAAGATTACATCTATAGAATTATTTCTTCCATAGTTAATTCTGAGGAGGTAATCACGCAGCTAAAAGTTCTAGGTATTTCGCAAGAACAATTTAAACGGCTTCTTGTTAAGGAAACACTTCAAATACTTAAAACTTTGGACTTCTCTGTTCGTAAGGGACGAAATCCATATATATTGGCCGCTGCTTCGATTTATGCAGCTGCTAGGAGAATATCAGCACGACTAGGAGCGAAAAGGCTTTTAACACAAAAGCTTGTGGCAAAATCTTCTGGTGTCGCCGAATATAGTGTTAGAGACCATTATTGCGCACTTCTTAAAAAAATTACAGAGAAAGGAGACATCCCACATGAAATTAAATAATTTCACTACCACGTCGGAAAAGAAACTCTTAGACAAATACGTGGTGGGTCCTTATATCATAACCATATCATTAACTACTAATGATGTATGTTCTGCATTCAACATGTACGAAGTTTTTTCTATCGTTGAGAACGATCCATCTTTAAAGGGAATTTTTTATTTAACAACTCAACATCTTGAAGCTTCTCCCCCTTCAGTCTCTTCTCTGTCTTTTAATCAAATCTTAACGCAAAAAATTAAATTAGCGAAAGAATTTTTGGAAAAGTTGAACTTGAGCCGGTCAGATGAGGTTATCCAGAAGGTAGCAGAACTCTCAGCATTTAAATCCATGAATCTTGAAAAAATTTTCCCTTTTTTACTGGACGACAATATAGAAGAATTTTTCCTAGATTCTCCTTCTTCTCCGATATATTTAGATCATAGAAAATGGGGAAGATGTCTAACAGAAATAAATCTCTCTGAACGGGAACTCGAGAGTTTTATAACCTTAGTAAGAGCAGATAGTGGGTATCGGCTAGACGTAGTAAACCCGTCATTAAAAGCAGAATTGGTCACAAAATATTTTCATGTTAGAGTTTCACTTGACGTCTCTCCCTTGGTAGTCGACAAACTTCACTTAGACGTTAGAAAAATTAGAAAAAGGGTTTATACTTTACCTGAACTTATTGCAAATGGAACACTGTCACCAATGGTTTGTGCTTATATTTACTTCTGTTTACTACGTAAGAGAAACATCACTATTACTGGAGAGCCTGGAGCTGGTAAGACGACTCTACTAAATGCTATAGATATCTTAACTCCACCCGACTGGAGAAAAATAACAATAGAGGATGTTGTTGAAAGCATTCCACAACTCAAATACGGAAAACATCAAGTGAGGTTCAAGGTAGAACCATACGAGGAGGGAGAGAAAAGATATAGTAAGTCGAGTGAAATAATCAAATTGCTGCACAGATCTCCGGATTATATTTACTTAGGGGAAATTCAAACAGAAGAACATAGCAGAGCAATGTTTCATGCATTAAGCGCCGGATTAACTGGCTTGCAAACTTGTCACTCAGCAAGTCCCGAACATTTGCTTTTACGTTGGAGATTTCACCACAAAATTCCTGCAGCTTTGCTTCAAACACTCGATCTTATAATTTACGTTAAGAAAGTGAGAGTTCATGGGGATTATGTTAGACGATTAGTTAGAGTCTGCGAGTTAGATACACCCCAAAATATAAAATTTGACGCCAATATGCAGGGGATTCGCCTAATTGACATATTTAAATGGGATCCTGTAACAGATACGCATAAACAATGCTTTAACGATCTATATAACACACCTACAATTAAGAAAATCAGAAAATACGAAGAGTTAAGCAAAGAACAGTTCCTTAACGTGTTAAATTTTCTTTGCATGGTATTTGAAGAAATGGCCCGGAGAAGAATTTTTGATATAGAAATGGTAATCAAACTCTTTCATTACCTCTATACAAAATATTTCAAATCGGAAAGAGAAGATATTGACTTATCAAGGATTCCAGAAACAATATTGCAGTTTAAATACTAAGATTATTACTTACCATAGGGATAAAGGTGAAAAGAAGGCTAATAAATATTAAACACTTAATAAAAAGCAAAAAAGCGTCACCCCTAATCGAAGAGGGACTACTTATAGGGTTGTCTCTACTAATAGTTGCAATAATTGCGGGAATTATATTACGTACCATGGATTGGGCACAAAGTATATTTAACTCAATTTTAGAGCAACTCGAGGAAATCAAGGAAACAGTATCTCAAATTTTTGGCTCCGGTTAAAGAACTTAATTTTCTATCGTTAAAAGTGAATGGTGCCGCGGCCGGGATTTGTCCACACCCGAGATAGTATTCGGGTGTTTTGAACCCGGGTCCAGGGCTCGAATAGCCTGAAGGTTAGTATCTAACCTTCATGAGGCCCCGATGCTTGACCGGGCTACACCACCGCGGCACAAACTAAAATTAAAGCCTTAATCAAATAAATCTTTTGCTATAAAGATAATTTTGATAAATAAGGTGAACTAGCTATTTTGATTTAATACTTCCCTTAAAAATTTAATTCCCTCTTCAACAGCTTTCAAATTTGTCTTTCTCATGGGTTCAGGGATAATGTCAGCTATAGCCGTTTTCAGCGATTTTTCGGACACAATTTTTGTAAAGCCGATCGCAGCAGAGATGATAACAATATTGGCAACTAATCTATTTCCCACTTTTTTCTCTGCTATTTGAATCGCTGGAACACCTAAAATCCTTAACTTTTCAGATATTGGTATTTTTTTAACCAAATGTTTTTCGTAGACGAGGATTCCATTTTCCTTTAAATATGGTAAATATTTTTCTAAACCTTCTTGACTCATTGCAATCAATATATCGCATTTTCTGACTCTTGGATAATTTATTTTTTCACTGCTAATAATAATCTCGCTTCTTGCAGCTGTTCCTCGAGCCTCAGCACCGTAACTTTGCGTTTGGACAACTTCTTTTTCCTCGTAAATGGCAGCAGCCCTAGCAAGAATCCTACCAGCCAAAACAACCCCCATACCACCGATACCAACAATTAAAATTTCAGTCCTAGACATTTTCTCCCCTCACTTTAAAAATAATTTCACGAATCTTATGAACAAATCCCGGTCTATCTCTATCCACAAATTCCCCAACTACAATTACATCTTCTACTCTTTGTGTATCCCTTACTTTGCTAATGTGAATACTTCTTTCTTTAAACCACTTCATAAGATCTCTGCCTGTGCGCTTACCTATCCTTCTTCCAAACGATGTCGGGCATTGCGAAACAACCTCTATAAAACGAAATCCTTCCTTTTTTAATGCCTTTTTTATTGAATTTATGAGCGGTCTTACGTGCACGGTTGTCCATCGCGCCACGAAATTCGCACCTGCGCTCTCAACTAGTCTTGCGAGATCAAATGGGTATTCGGGATTGCCATAGGGCGTAGTGGTGGTTATAACACCATGGAGCGTGGTGGGACCAACTTGTCCTCCAGTCATTCCGTAATTAAAGTTGTTAATACAAATAACAAGGAGATCCATATTTCTTCTTGCAGCATGTATTAAATGATTGCCGCCAATACCCGCTATATCTCCATCTCCGCTTATCACAATGACATTCAACTCTGGCCGAGCCAGTTTTAAACCAGAAGCAAATGCAATAGGTCTTCCGTGAGTGGTATGAAGAGAATCTGCCTTGAAATAAGGAGATACACACCAAGCAGCACAACCTATTCCGGACACAAAAGCAAAACCAGATAAATCATGGAAACCTAGTTCCTCTATCGCCTTTAAGAAACAGTTCATCACAATTCCATTACCACACCCCGGGCAAAAGGCTGTTGGCAACGTTTCCTCCCGCAAAAACTTTAGAGCAAAATGTTTACTTGACATAAACTTCACCTTCCTAAAAGTTTCCTTATTTCTGATAAAATCTCTTCAGGTGTTATCATTTCTCCTCCGCCAATTTTTGATATAGCTTTAACATGTGCTTCACAACCTACTACTCTTTCTACCTCATATATTAATTGACCAAGATTCATTTCAGGAACCAGAATAAAATCTACTCTTTCTGCTAATTCTCTCACAACTTTCTCAGGAAAAGGCCAAATAGTTCTCAGCCTAACATGTCCAATCTTTATACCCTTTTCCTCCGCTAAGATAACTGCATCATACACCGATCTTGAAGTACAACCATATGAAATAACACCTATATCTGCGTCTTCGATATCTTGGGTTTCTACATCAATAATTTTATCTGCGTTTTTCCTAATTTTATTAACAATTCGCGTTACAAGTCTTCTGTGAACCTCAGGATCCACCGTCTTTCTATAACCATACTCATTATGAGTAGATCCGGTAATTAAAAGATTAAAGCCATCCCCAATTCGAGGCATAGGAGGAACTCCTACCTCACCCACACCACCAAAAATAGGTTCACCAATATAACTTGGCTTCCTTCTATTATACACCTCTATTTCTTCGGGAGAAGGAACACGAACTTTTTCCCACATATGCCCCACAATTTCATCCGATAAAACAATAACCGGGACCCTATAAATCTCAGCTAAATTAAAAGCTTTAATAGTCAAATCAAACATTTCTTGGGGAGAATTTGGAGATAAAACAATAACTTCATGATCACCGTGAGTCCCCCACCTAGCTTGCATAACATCTCCCTGAGCAGCTTTCGTAGCCTGACCAGTGCTTGGACCTACGCGTTGAACATCAACGATTACACAAGGCGTTTCCGTCATACAAGCATAACCAATGTTTTCTTGCATTAAGCTAAAACCAGGACCAGACGTTGCCGTCATGGCTTTTAGTCCGCCCCAAGAAGCCCCAATGACAGCTGAAATTGATGCAATTTCATCTTCCATTTGTACGTATATACCCCCAACTTCGGGTAATCTCTTAGCCATATGTTCAGCAATTTCAGAAGCCGGGGTTATAGGATAACCAGCAAAAAACCTACAGCCAGCAGCTATAGCACCCTCCGCGCAGGCAATGTCTCCTTGCCAAAAATGAACACCACTCAAAACTTCCTTATTCTTTCTTTCCGACATTCTTTCACCCCTGAGACCACCACATAGTTGTCTCTTCTATCAAAATAAATTTACCTAATTAGGACCTTAAACTTAGTAGTAACTTATAATATAAAAGTGAACAACTTCGAGAGAATATAAGTTTAGTTCCCG
Organism: Candidatus Baldrarchaeota archaeon; assembly: GCA_016840485.1. Classification (GTDB taxonomy): domain Archaea; phylum Asgardarchaeota; class Baldrarchaeia; order Baldrarchaeales; family DXJG01; genus DXJG01. The sequence goes on along the minus strand of JAEOSG010000015.1, from coordinate 20,212 downwards.
CCATAATGACTTTGTTGTTTCAGCGCTATTCTCGTAGAGTCTTGGGGTGAAAAGGGTGGCAAAGCGTAAAATGGTTCAAGAAGTGCTAAAAATTATGAAATCAAAGGAATATATTAGAAATATTGGAATAGTTGCTCACATAGATCATGGTAAAACAACACTTACCGATTCTCTATTGGCTGGAGCAGGCTTACTTTCCCCATCACTTGCCGGCCAAGTTAGGGCGCTTGACTATTTGGAAGAAGAGCAAAGACGCGGTATAACAATTAAAACAGCAAATATATCTCTTCTTTATGAGTGGAAGAATGATCGCTACGTAGTAAACTTGATCGATACACCTGGACACGTCGATTTCTCAGGCAAGGTTACAAGAGCATTAAGGGCAATTGATGGAGTAGTGGTGGTAGTGGATGCCGTCGAGGAAATAATGGTTCAAACGGAAACAGTGACGAGACAAGCGTTAGAAGAAAGAGTAAAACCGATTCTCTTCATAAACAAAGTTGATAGGCTTATAAGAGAATTAAAACTTCCTCCCGAGAAAATTAGAGAAAAATTTGAAAGAATAATTCGAAACTTTAACACTCTTATTGAAAATTTCGGAGAGGAAGCTTTCAAAAAAGGGTGGAAAGTTAATCCAGAAAATGGATCAGTAATTTTTGGAAGCGCGCTCCATAAATGGGGTTTTACAATTCCTTCAATTAACAAATCGGGATTGAAATTTAAAGACATAATGAAATTTTATAAGGAAGGAAAAATAGACCAACTGCAAAATCTTCTGCCTCTTCACGAAGCCGTATTAAGTGCAATAGTAAAACACTTACCAAACCCTGTAGTGGCGCAAAAGTATAGAATACCAAAAATATGGCATGGCAACTTAGAATCAGAAGTCGGGCAGGCAATGTTAAACTGTGATGACAAGGGACCCCTAACATTCTGTGTCACCAAAATAATTTTAGATCCACACGCAAAACTTGTAGCAACAGGTAGAATCTTTTCAGGAACCATAAAGGAAGGACAAGAAGTTTATCTACTGAACGCAAGAAAATCCCATAGAATACAGCAAGTAGGTATGTACATGGGAGCCATCAGAGAAATCGTAAAAGAAATCCCAGCAGGAAACATAGCAGCAATAATTGGACCTGAAGAACTTAAATCTGGAGAAACTATGGTTGAACTAGGATACGAAACCAAAATGATCCCCTTCGAAGAAATAAAGTACATTACCGAACCCGTAGTAACTCTAACAGTTGAGCCTAAAAAACCACAATATCTTCAAAAAATGATAGAGTTAATGAAAAAACTCTCAATACAAGACCCAAATTTATCGGTTTCAATAAATGAAGAAACCGGCGAATATCTATTGTCGGGGATCGGGGAATTACATCTTGAAATCGCGATAAAAGAACTGGAAAAATCGGGATTAGAAATAATAACATCTAAACCGATTGTCGTGTATAGGGAAACCGTTAAAACGAAGGGAGGTCCAATACTTGTAAACAGTATCAATGATTTAAATTCAGTAACACTTTTCGTAGAACCTCTCGAAGAAGATCTGTTAAACATACTACTAGAGAAACATTCTATTAGAGAGGAAGAAAATAATAAAATTATCCGCTTCCTTGCCAAAAAAATGAAACAATATCTAAAAAATGCTAATGAAATATGGGCCATCGAAAAACATGGAAATCTCTTAATTTACGCTGGACAGGAAGACGAGGAAATATTAGATGTAAAAAACTCTGTTGTTACTGGTTTCAAGTGGGCATGCGAATCAGGTCCACTATGTGGTGAACCTTTACGAGGACTAAAAGTAATAATTCAAGAACTAAACATACATAAGAATCCAGAAATGAGAGATCCCTCACAAATAATTCCTATGATTAAAAATGCCATATTTAAAGCAATACTTTCAGATACTCCAACAATTCTAGAACCTATATACAAAATACAAATCAGAACTCCACCAGAAACTGTAGGAAATGTGCTAAGCGTACTAGCGCAACGAAGAAGCAATGTACTCAAGATGGAACAAAGAGGATTTGACACATTAATAACAGCAACGATCCCAGTTAAGGAAAGTTTCGGGCTTACAACAGAATTGCGATCAAAAACTTCCGGAAGAGCATTCTGGCAAATGCAATTCTCAAGCTGGGAAGAACCGCCGGATAATGTAGCAAAACAAATAATTGAAGAAGTTAAGGAGCGAAAAGGAATAAAACCGAGCAATGTATAAACTAATTGCTATATGAGCAACTTGTCCTATTAAACTATTCAAGTTACATCTTTGGTTGCAAACTCCTTAACGGACCCTATATAAAATTTAAAATTTTCTAGAAGCTGAGCATAAATGCTCATAAAGTATCTTATGCAGTCTTCCCTAAGTAACAGAAAAATTAAAAATATCAATAATATTCATAATTAATGAAAAGCGGGGCTAGTCTAGCCTGGCCTAGGACGCCGGCCTCCCAAGCCGGTTACCCGGGTTCAAATCCCGGGCCCCGCACCACAATGTGGGGGAAGTGTTAATTTTTTATAATCGATAAAAAGTTTTTATCTATCTTTAACCTTAGTGTAACTGTAAGTGGGAGTTAGAGAAAACTAAGAATCTTTGAACGTTATTGTAACTTAATTTAATGTTGCTAGGTTTTGATGGTTTTAGTTTAGTTTCTATAAATTGATTTCGGTTGTCTCCTTTTCTGTGCTCAGTACTACGCATGTTAATGTTTTTTCAACACCTCTAACTAATCTTAGTCTGTCTACGATAAATTTTCCCAATTCTTCAACATCTCTTACTCTAACTTTGAGAAGTAGATCCCAGTTTCCAGTTATAATGTGAACTTCTTGAACTTCGGGTAACCTTGCAATTTCCTTTGCGACTTCTCTTTGTGTTAATTGATAATCCATTTTCGATGGTTGATATGTAAATGACACTAAAATAAAAGCGGTAGTTCCTTTTCCAAGTTTTTCTGCATTCAAAATCGCCTTATATCCTTTAATTATTCCCTGTTTCTCTAAACGTTTTATTCTAGCAAATACCGTTGTTATTGGAGAGTTTATTCGTTTCGCTATCTCTCTAGCTGTTAATTTACAGTTCTCCTGTATTAAATTTAATATTTTGACATCTTTTTCGTCTAGCTTCATTTTCATTCACTGTAATAATTACATTTTCTTTATATATACTTCGCCTGTTTCATGTAAAAATTGCAAAATTCTAATGTTATATAATTATTTAAGTTTTCACATTGTTGGCATAAAAACTAATTTAAAGATGCCTATAAGCTATAAGCAAACATATATACAAGTAAAAATTATTTTTTCGTTGATTTTTTGTTTTCAGCTCTCAAGATCCTCTTCATCACGTCATGTTCCGTGGGGCTGGATCTCAACATCTTGAGAAATACATTAGGCTATGTTAGGTGAAATTGTTAGGGTTTAAATATATTACTTTCAGTCACCTCCCTCCCTTCGCAATACAATTAAAGATACAGATATTATACTAAATGTTAGTCGTAGTAGATGGAATGTGAGGAGACAAATTTGTCAAAAGACGTATTTGAAGAAGAACTCAAAAAACCTTCAATTTTTAAAGATGAATCCAAGCTTTCCATAGATTATGTTCCGCCCTCACTTCCACATAGAGAAAAAGAACTTAGAGTGTTGGTTAGAAACTTTAAGATTCTACTCGAAAAGCCGGGAAGTAAAAGTTGTAAAATATTAATCTCCGGAAGCGTTGGTACAGGCAAAACAGCTTTAGCAAAGCTTTTTGGGAAATTAATCTGTAGTGAAGCACAAAGACGTGGCATTAATCTTCACTACATCCATATTAATTGTAGAAGAGATAAAACAGAGTTCTTAGTCCTAAAAAGAGTTCTTCATTACTTTAATCCGAACTTTCCGACAAGAGGCTTCTCGCCGGAAGAACTTCTTTTTGCCCTCCAAAAAACTTTAGATAGTAGGGAAGCTTTCCTCTTGATAGCTTTGGATGAGCTTGATTTTTATGTTAAAAGAAGTGGACCAGAACTGCTATATGACTTAACACGATTATATGAAGAGAAGTTGAATGCGGTGCAAAGAATTTCTCTAATCGGCATAGCAAAAGACACCTCGTGGATAGCCTTACTGGATTCCAGTACATTAAGTACGTTACAACAAAATACTCTATTTTTGGCCAGATATAACGCTTCACAGCTTAAAGATATCTTAGAAATGAGAGTAAAGGAAGCATTTTACGAAGGAACTGTTTCAGAGGAAGCTATTAGTCTAATCGCAGATATTGCAGCAGAATGGGGGGACGCCAGATATTCTCTAGAGCTTTTATGGAGGGCTGGAAAATATGCTGAAGCAGAAGGAGAGTTTCGTGTCTTGCCTGAACACGTAAGACTTGCAAAGGCAGAAACACATCCGGTTATAAGAAGAGAAGTTCTTCTTGACTTGCCTCAGCACCACAGGCTCCTTCTTTTAGCTCTGGCAAGAAAACTAAGGAAGAACGAAAAGGCGTATGCTACAATGGGCGAAATTGAGGAACTTTACCACGTTATATGCGAAGAGTACGGAGAAAAGCCGCGGGGACACACGCAAATATGGAACTATATCCATGACTTGGAAAGTTGCGGAATCATAAATATAAAACTCTCTGGATCCGGAATTCGTGGGAAAACAACACTTATAAGTCTCCCCGATGTTCCTGCGTCAATATTAGAAAAAGAATTAATGACTCTACTTTAAAAGGTGAACAGGATGGGTACCCAAAGCGAGAAACTACAAATAGAAAACATTCTTTCATCTCGTGGGAGAGTGAAAATTATAAAAGTGCTTGCAAAAGAAGAAGAACTAAACATTTCAGAAATAGTAAAAAGAGTAAGATTAAATCATAGCACAGTTGCTCAACATCTAGGGTACTTATGTAAGGTAGGTATCATTCAAGAGAAAACATTTGGGCGAATCCGAATTTATAGGTTAAAGACTGAAAACGCAAAAGTTAGAGCATTAAAAACTCTCTTTTCCCTTTGGGAAAGTTAATGTTTTAATATACATGGAAGGTGTTCCTAATACCAAGATATGCACTTAAATTAACTTATCTCGGCACAAACTATAGAGGTTATCAGCGACAACCAGAGGCAAAAACTATTGAGAAAGAAATCCTACAAGCATTAGAAAAATGCGGATTAATCCGAAAAACTAAACTTAAACAATACAAGTACGAATATGCAAGTAGAACAGATGCTTCTGTACATGCGATAAGTCAAGTAATAGCACTTACAATTCCATCCGAGATAGATGAGATCATAATAAATAAAGTTAACCAATATCTTCCTCAAGACATAAAAATTGTAGGATTTACGCAAGTACCTTCGGACTTCAGCCCAAGATATCACGCTATCTACAGGCACTATAAATATGTAACCTATTACAAAGGAGAAGACTTAATTCAAATGAAACAGCTTGCAAAGTATATTCTTGGCGGTCATGACTTCAAAAACATATCTAGTAAAAAAACAGATAAAAACACATTTAGAAGACTCCTTGCAATAAACATTCAAAAAAACAAGGATTTTATATACGTAGATGTTGTAGGGAGAAGTTTTTGTCGTGGAATGATAAGAAAGATATTAACATTGCTGCTAGAGGGAGGAAAACGAAATATAACTCATAAAGATTTGTCTTTACTCTTAAATCCGATAATTAAAAACGTAATACCATTAAAATACGCATCTCCCAACGGTTTAATACTATACAACATAAAATACTCTGTTACTTTTTATATGATTCCAAAAGCAGTAATTAACTTCCTTGAATATATAAAATACGAACTGAGTGGCAATAATTTATTAGAGCAGATACTTCTTTCATTTAAATCATACTTCATGAAAACAAAATTACTTTAAAAGTTTAATAATCTCTTTCGAAGATCTGCTATCACCTGTAATGAAAGCTATTTCTTCTTCATTAAATCTGAACCACTTGGCCATTTTAGCTCCTACCTCTGGATTATTTCTGAGGATAACCCTTATAAATGGTAAGAAATCATTGATAGCCCTTGTTACGGAAGTATGGCAGCGCTTTTTAATTTTCTCTCCAATTTTCTTTTGCAAATCTCTTTGTTCTTTAGACGATTTAAGTTCCTTAAGTAATGAAGGGAAACTATATTTAACAAACTTAAATTTGGACTTACTACGTGCAAGCGCCACACCAGCAGACATAAGCTCAAAAGCATAAGGCAAAAGTTTCCAATTCTGTTCACGTTTAATCCTTCCAAGAAATACATCCGCACGCGAAAGGGCATCATAAGCTTTGGCTAATTCTTCCACATCATCCATATGATAGGGAATATTTTCACTTATCCATCGCATTAACATTTCATAGTCAACATCAGCTGTACTCAAAGCAAAAGTCGCCATCCTAGCAGTCTTAGCCGAAAAAAGCATTCTCAAAACTTCAAAAATATTCTTTTCTCTGTCTCTACGGGCAAGAATACTTAGCATCTCCTTTGTTAATCTTTTCCTTCCTTCAGCTAGGGCCTGAAGGTCGTTTATTGCCGAACGGAGGTCACCTTCGGCATTTTTTGCAATTTCCTTTAAAACTTCATTATCAGCGATGATCCCTTCTTTTTGGCAAATTGAACGAAGAACCTTAACAACGTCCCACATGGTCAATCTTTTATACTCTATGAGTTCACAGTATTGCCTCAATGAAGTAAATCGAGGGTCCCACGGGTCATTTGCTGTAAGAACCACAGGTACTCTTGCACTCTTAATAACCTTTATAATGGCTCCAAGCCCCCCTCTATCTTCTCTTCCACTAAGACCATCGATTTCATCAATTAAAACTATTCTTCCCCTCTTTGCAAAAAGAGGAGCTTGCATAGCAGCGGAACCAGCAACACGCATAACATTTTGAACATTCCTTGTATCACTAGCATTCATCTCGATGACTTCATAATTTAGTTCATTTGCAACAGCATAAACACTAACAGTTTTACCAGTGCCTGGCGGCCCGTAAAGTAAAATTCCTTTACTACCGGGTTTCCATTCTTTTACAAGCTTCAACAATTTCATAGCAGCTTCAGTGTTCCTAACTATTTCAGAAACTCTTCTGGGAGCATACTTCTCTGTCCATGGAACGGCACTCAACCTATTTTATCCCCCCTTCCGCATCTGAGTACCTGCAAGAGCAAAGTGAGCAAGCAGTGCGCTTAACTGAATATCTTCATGAGCGCCTTCGCTAAGTCTGAAATCAATATCTCCAGTGTATTCTGCTAGCTTTACCTTCCATTCCTCTGGGATATTCAAATTGTAAATTTCCCGATGTATCTGCCGAACAATATCGCTACCGGAAAGACCATAAGTAATAAGAAGCTCATATAACTTCTTTCTAGCTTCTATAAACTTACCTGAAAGAGCCAAATTAATCATTTCCCTAACTTCTTCGGGACGCGCTCTTCCAGTAACCTTATAAACAGTCTCCGAATTCACGGTTGTACCCAAGGCAGAAGCTGCTTGTAAAATATTAATCGCTCTTCTCATATCTCCCTCAGCAACATAAAGAATAGCCTGTACACCATCCTCGGTCAAATTTACATTCTCTTGCTCAGCAATCCACTTTAGCCGCTTGGCAATGTCTTCATCTTTTAAGGGTGAAAAACGGAAAACAGCACATCTACTTTGAATCGGTTCAATAATTTTTGAAGAATAATTGCATATAAGACAAAAACGAGCAGTACGTGTATATTTTTCCATAGTTCTTCTCAAAGCTTGTTGTGCATCAGCTGTCATATTATCTGCTTCGTCCAAAGCTATAATTTTTACTGGTACATCTCCTATAGCTCTAGTGCGAGCAAAATCCTTAACACGAGTTCTAATAATATCTATACCTCTTTCATCGCTAGCATTAAGCTCAAGGAAGTTTTCTTCAAAATATTTACCGAAAAGATCACGGGCAAATGCCAATATTGCAGTTGTTTTTCCAGTTCCAGGTGGACCTGCAAAAAGCAAGTGAGGAAAATCTTTAGTTTTTACAAAATGCTTTAAACGTGACACAATTTCCTCTTGATTGACTATTTCATCTAAAGTCCTAGGTCTATACTTTTCAGTCCACATCATTTCAGACATATAATCATCACCCTCCAATATCATAGAATCGATAATTTAACATCGTATATATTTTCTTAACACAACTTAAATAACTCTCGATACGAGTTGTTTTCAAATGATGTAAAACCCGCTTTTAAATTGTTAAGATCTTTCCTCTATTAATGCATTCTAGAACTAAAATTTGTAAAAAGGAAATGTTTAATATTTGACTGTATAACTAAATGAAAATCACTGGTTGCTACTTTGAGATTTATTTAATGCCTGTAATTCTAATTCCCGCATTTTTAACTCCATACTTTATATTGATGTTAATTAAGAATGCAGTTAATTCTTCTACTACATGAGCATTTTCTAAGGGTCCTCCGTCTATTGCCCTTACTCCCGGTATTAGTTCCGCCAGTTTCATGACCTCCCTTTTTGCTTCTTCATCATCACCACAAACGATAACATCGCAATCAACTTCCTCACTTAAGTTCTGCATCGCATCAGCAGGCACATTCTTAAAAGCTGCAACAACTTTAACTCCTTTTGGTACTAGTTGTTCAGTTAATTTTGCTGCAGAACCTGTCCAAACTCCGAGAGTCCTGGTGGGCGGCCCATCTATAGCTGTTGCCAGCGGTACAATTACATCTACAAGGATTTTTCCAGGTTTTAAAGCATCTTTAATACTCCTTAGGATACCGATTTGTGCAAAAAACGGGACCGACAAAACAACTATATTGGCTTCTGCCGCAGCTTCGTAATTGAATTTTCCTTCCACTTTTACATCTTTTCCTAATATTGTTTGTATCTTTTCAGCAGCCTTCTTAGCCTTCTCCTCTTTTCTACTACCAATAATGATATATTTCCCAGCCTTAGCCCAACGTAGCGCTAAGCCAAACCCTAAGTCTCCTGTTCCTCCAATAACAGCTATTTTTTCGGCCATATATACACCCCCGAAAAGTAAAGTAAGGGGAATTCTGATGCATTTTAAACTTTTCTCTAACAAACATTGAAACTTTGTGGTCTATAAATCTCATCCATAACCAATATCATACATTGATAAAGAAAAAACCGAGAAAAAAGTATTTAAGTCTAAATTACCAGAAGTGGGTGAAAATACAAGTACCATGGACACAGGCGATTTGCGTAAAATAAGATAACGGGTTCCGCCTATAGTTAGAAACACAACCAAAAATAAACAATAAATATTAATTTTGTTAAATTATAAGAGCCGGGTGTCAAAGATGAAAAAATATATGCTATTGTCGAAGAAAAATCTTAGTACGCTGGTTGAACGATTTCTGAAAGAATTTCAAGTTTATGGTCCAACAGAAAAAAACGGAATAATTAGTTTTGATATAATATCGGATTGGTCGGAACTTAAGTTGGATGCAAGTGGTGTTCCACTACTTCCACCCAAAAAAATATTCCTCCCGCCAGAAGAAGTTCTTTTCACCTTTAAAATAAGTGATGACAATAATATAGAAATTGAAGATCCTTTAGATAAAATAAAGGAGAAAAAACGAGTTCTTATCGGAATTAGGCCTTGTGATACACACGGATTAACTCTACTAGATAAGGTGTTCATTGGTAAAACAGTTGATCCGTACTATGTAACTCGTAGGGAAAACACGATAATAATCTGTATAACCTGCAATAATCCAACTGAGTATTGTTTCTGTAATTTTACTAAAAGTGGGCCATCAATTAAAGAAGGATTTGATTTACTACTCACCGATATTGGTGAGTTCTTTTTTGTTGAAATAGGAAGCGAGAGAGGAAAGGATATTATAAACTCAAATTTGGATTTATTTCAAGAAGCATCTGAAAATGACCTTGCTAGACGTGATCAAAAAATACGTGAGGTTGAAGAGAAATTATCAAGAAATCAACTTACAAGTTCTAATGAGCTATATCAAAAGCTTATAAGAGCTTTTAATGATGAACTCTGGAACGAATATGGTAGGAGATGCGTTGCTTGTGGGAAATGTAACTTTACGTGCCCAACTTGTCATTGTTTCGACGTATATGATGTAATGGAACTAACACTTAGGGAGGGTAAAAGAGTAAGAAAATGGGATGCATGTCACTTTTTAAGCTTCACTCGAGTTGCTGGAGGAGAAATATTCAGAAAAGAGAGGACGTCTCGAGTCAAACAAAGAATATACGATAAATATTGTTATCCTGTAGATGAATTTGGAAGCATCTTTTGTGTAGGATGTGGTCGTTGTATACACGTCTGTACTGCTGGAATCGACATAAGAGAAATTCTCAAAAAAGTCTTAGGGATGTAAAATGAAAAACGTGTACATTCCCAATATTGTAACAATATCAGAAATTAGAGAAGAAACTCCTGACATAAAAACCTTCAAACTTATCTTTAAAGATAAAGAGGCGCAAAGAAACTTTAACTACAAGCCAGGACAATTTATCGAGTTATCAGTTTTCGGTTATGGCGAAGCGCCATTCTCGATATCATCATCGCCGAATCAGCAGAACTTCTTCGAGATAACAGTAAAAAGAGTAGGCGATGTTACAAACGCGTTATTTAAATTAAATGAAGGAAACGCTGTTGGAGTACGAGGTCCTTTTGGAAACGGCTTTCCAACACACAAATTTGAGAATAAAAATATACTATTTATCGGCGGTGGAATAGGACTTGCACCACTGAGATCACTTATAAATTTCATTCTCTCAAATCGCGAAAAATACAGTGAGTTAACATTAATGTATGGGGCAAGAACACCAAAAGACATAGTATTCAAAAAGGAAATAGAAACATGGAAAAAACACGTAGATGTACATTTAACAGTTGATGTAGGCGATGAGACTTGGAAAGGAACTGTAGGAGTTGTAACAGTACTATTTAGAGAAATTGAAGTAAATCCGAAGAACACCGTTGCTGTAATGTGTGGTCCACCAATAATGATGCACTTTGTGACAAAAGAACTCCTAAAATTAGGGTTTCCGGAAGATCAAATATTTCTATCTCTCGAGCGATTAATGAAATGCGGTATAGGGATATGTGGACACTGCAACATAGGAAGAAAATACGTATGCAAACACGGGCCAGTCTTTACCTATAAAGAAACTAAAGATTTCCTAGAAACAGCAATTTAGAGGGATATAAATGATTAATAAAAAACCTAAGGTTGGAATATTTAGTTTAGCGTCATGTGAAGGATGCATAGTACAAATACTAAACCTAGAAGATCAAATACTCGACTTATTAAGTAAAGTTGATATTGTAGATTTTAGAGTACTGAAGGAAGAAAAGGAAAAAGCACCTCTTGACATAGCTTTCATTGAGGGATGTATAACAAGTGAAAAAGACGTTAAAAAAGTGAAAGAATTAAGAGAAAACTCAAAAATTTTAGTAGCACTCGGTGAATGTGCCTGTACAGGCGGAAAATTCCTAGTGAAGGATTTCAAAAATCATGAAAATCCATTACAGCTGAAAGAAGCCTTAGTTAATGCACAACCACTTGACCAGTACGTAACTGTTGATTATTATCTATATGGATGCCCAATAGACAAAAACGAGTTTTTAGAGCTTTTCAAGAATCTCTTAATTGGGAAAACACCGAGACCCAAATCTTACAATGTCTGTGCCGAATGTATACTACATGAAAAAGCTTGTCTCATCGAAGCAGGATTACCTTGTCTCGGACCAATCATAAGGGGAGGATGCAACGCCATTTGTCCATCCGTTGGTAAAGAATGTATAGGTTGCCGTGGACTTGCTGAAGATGCAAACATAGATTCGCTTATTGAAATTTTCCAGAAACACAAGATAGAAGTGCCAAGCTTCCTTAAACATCTTCAAAAACTGCAAAAAAGCGAGGTCGAGAGGAGGTAATCTGAATTGAGTGACGTAATCACAATAAAAGATATTCCAAAAATTGAAGGTCATCTAACTGTGACGGTGAAACTTGAAAATCAAGCAGTTAAAGAGTTAAGGGTAGAGGCTACAGAAGGTATTCGTCTAGTTGAAGAAATATTGAAAGGAAAAAGCTATAGAGAAATACCAGACATTGCAAGCAGAATGTGCGGAGTATGCCCCGTCATACATAAAGTTTCATCAACCCAGGCAGTGGAGAAAGCTCTTGGAATAGAATTACCCGAAGAACTTGAATATTTACGCGAAATATTAATAATCGGAGGTCACTTACAAAGCCATGTACTTCATCTCTTCTTTTTCGTTTTACCAGATTTTCTGGGATACGAAAGCGTATTGTCAATGCTTCCAAAATATGAAAAAGACATGAAGAAAGCACTTAAAATGAAAAAATTAGCAAACATCATAACCGAAATTATAGGTGGACGAGCGGTTCATCCAGTTACCCCTATAGTAGGAGGGTTTTCGACTCTACCGACAAAACATAAATTAGAAAGCCTACTTAGGGTGGCTAAAGAATTTAAAGAAGAAGCTTTAGAAGCCGTTAATTTGATATTTTCGCTTGAAATGCCGCCTTTTGAAAGAAAAACCGATTACCTAGCTGTAAGCAAAGGGGGCAAAATACCTCTGCTTGAAGGAAATGTAACTTTACTCCACGGGTCAAGTTTCCCCCCTGAAATGTATCAAGACTTTATAAAAGGTATAAGAGTACCATATTCCACAGCCAGACACTATCTCCTCAGAAATAGTGAGAGCAGCTATATGGTCGGCGCACTAGCTAGAATTAATATAAATTACAAGTATCTTTCCGATACCGCTAAAGAATTTTTAAAAACTTACGGACTAAAGTTTCCTAGCTACTCTCCCTTTATGAATAATGTTGCTCAAGCATTAGAAATAATACACTTCATCGATGAAGCAATTTCTCTCGTAGAAAAATTAATTGAATCACAACCATCAAAGAATAGGGTCAACTTTGAAATCAGGGAAGGAGAGGGTGTAGCTGCAACAGAAGCACCCAGAGGACTACTAATTCATCACTACAAAATAAATAAACACGGAAAAGTTGAAGCAGCCAATATAATTACCCCAACCGCACAAAATCTTAGAAACTTACAAGAAGACCTAAAAAAATACGTGCCCCAAATATTAGACCTTCCAAGAGACAAAATGACTTTAGAAGCAGAGAAACTTGTCCGCGCTTATGATCCGTGCGTTTCGTGCGCAGCAAGATTCTTAAAAATAGAATCTACATAGCCAACCATTTAAAATAGCAAGATCAAAGTTTCAAGCAAGTTCAAGACATGTTTGCCTTTCTCTGTCAGCTGATAATATTTTCTTCTTTCTTTCCAATCACTTTTTACAAGCTCCTTTTCTTCCAACTCATTTAAGTGCTGGTAAACAGCTTGAATACTTATATCCTTCCCCAAAGCTTTCCACAATTCATATCCATAAGAAACTCCCATATCAAGGAGTTTTAAAATTTGAAGCTTAACACCTAGGCTCTTTCTAAAGCTAATTTTCTTCCCTCTACGAATAATTGCTTCTAAAACGTATGGGGCTTTTAATCCGCTTGCTGTTATAAGGCAGACGACATTATCGCTTTTATCAATAATTCCTTCATTCAATAAATTTGAAAGAGCGGCTATAGTTGAAGCACTCGCTGGTTCGGCAAATAAGCCTTCAGTTTTGGCAAGAAGTTTTTCTGCCAACATGATTTGATTATCAGAAACAGCTACAGCAATACCATTAGAATTTTTAATAGCTTTTAAAGCAAGAAAACTGTTAGCAGGATTCTTAACCAATATAGCTAATGCCTGTGTATTTATACTCATTTTCTCAAAACCGCTGTCTTTTTTATTTAAAAACATTTTTACTATTGGAGAACATCCTTCTGCTTGAACACCCACCATATGGGGTAAATTTTCCAAAATATCCATTTCCCTTAACTCGATAAATCCTTTCCAAAGAGAATAGATTGTTCCACCACTCCCCATGGGGACTATAACCCAATCGGGGGTCCCCATTTTCTCAACTATTTCAAAAGATATAGTTTTTTGACCCTCGATAGTTAAAGAATTATGTTCGGCGGTTGCATCATAAAAATTCTTATCTGTAAGGATTCTTTTAACGAAAATTAAGGAATCATCTAATGTTTCTCCTTTTTCCACCACTTCTGCATCATAAATAAACATTTGAGCAAGTTTCCCGATGTGAGTTGCTTTAGGAACAATGATCTTTGCATGAATATGAGCTTTTGCGCAATACGCAGCAATAGATGCACCAAGATTACCATTAGATGCGCAAACTATTTTCTTATATCCATAATCTAATGCTTGAGAAACCATTAAAGCTGCAGCCCGGTCTCTGAATGAATTTGTCGGATTTAGAGTTTCATCCTTAAGAAATATAGTTTTTAATCCTATTTTTCTCGCTAAATCTTCGGCTATTTTGAGCGGAGTTCCTCCTTCACCTAAAGTTATTCTTCTTCGTATATTAGGCAAAATTTTTTCATATCTCCAAATATTACTATTTCTGGTGGGTTCAAAATTAAAATCGATGTTTTTATAGTCATAAACATATTCTAATAATGTGCCACATTTTTCACATAGATAATTAGGCCCCATTTCTTTAGAAACATTTCCACATTTCGGACACTTTAAAATGTACGTCATAAAATTTTCAACTCCACAAAAGCTATTAATTGAAATAATCCCACATTTTTTAAGCTATTCGTTATAATTTCATTTAGGTGACATTAATGTCAACTTTCTTTACCGATGAAGACACAGAGCTAAAAAGACTTTCCTTTAAACTAAAAAATATGATTGTAAAAATAAAGATACTTGAAGATATACCGCAGTTATCTCTGGGAAAGAAAAACATTGGACCTTTTAAAAAAGATGATATTATAGAACTTCGACTTTGGCAAGCAATACCACTGATAGAAGAGGGGAAAGCTGAACTTAAAGAATTTCCAATTAATGTATCGTATACGGACATTTACAAATATGTATGGAAAGAAACACAAATACCAGAAATTCAAGAACTAAAAAACATGTCATATATGGGGTTAAAGCATGGAGAAAAACTGAAAAAAATGACAAAAGAAAACATCGAGAAGTTTAAAATAGCATTAAGAGATCTTATCACTGTAAGAACAGGGAAAATCATAAAGTTATCTATGCAAAACTCAGAATTATCAACATCCACCAAATCATTACTACCAGAAGAAAAAATACTTTACAAATATCTTTCAAAAATCTTGTCTACTTGGAAGAGAAGAGTATTAGAAGGAGAAAAACATGAATATGAAGATTGAAGGAATATTTGACCCCATTGAAAGATTTGAAGATTTTATTAAAAGCTACAGAACAGAGGATGGAACCTACAAATATCGTGTTATGCTACAAAAAATGTCGCTAACAGGCAGTAAGTCACTTGTAATAGATTTTGAAGATTTATTAAGATTCGATCCTGAACTCGCTAAAAAAACACTTGAAAACCCAGAGGAATTTATTGAATCAGCTTCAAGAGCAATAAAAAATGTCATGCTAATAGAGGACCCCGATTACGCTAAAAAAATAGAAAAATTCTACCCTAGATTTAAAAACCTCCCAGAAAAAATATCATTAAGAAAAATAAGATCCCACCACATAGGGCAACTCGTGGCTATAGATGGCATAATAACAAGGGCAAGCGAAGTAAAACCACAACTAATTGAAGCTGTTTTTGAATGCCAACGATGCCACGAAAAAATAGTGGTCCTCCAAGAAGAGGGGAAATACACCCCCCCTGTCCAATGTACAAATCCAACATGTAGAAGAAAAGGACCATTCAAACTAATAGTCGAAGAATCAAAATTTATCGACTGGCAAAAAATACGCGTACAAGAAAGACCTGAAGACCTACCACCAGGACAACTTCCCCGCTTTATCGATGCCTACCTCAAAGATGACCTAGTAGACATCGCCAGACCAGGAGACCGAGTAACTGTAATAGGCATATTAAAAACCTCTCCAGAATTCGGACAGCGAGGAAGAAAAACAGCCACATTCAGAGTATTCATAGAAACAAACTACGTAGAACTAACCGAAAAAGAAGCAGAAAGACTAGAAATAACCCCAGAAGAAGAACAAAAAATACTAGAACTAGCAAAAGACCAATGGATACACAAAAAAATAATACGATCTATCGCACCATCAATCTACGGCTACGATGACATAAAAGAAGCAATAGCACTCCTACTATTCGGAGGAGTACCAAAAACACTCCCAGACGGAATGAGAATAAGAGGAGAACCAAACATACTCCTAGTAGGCGATCCAGGAACCGCCAAAAGCCAGCTACTAAGATACGTCGCAAGAATAGCCCCAAGAGGAATCTACACATCAGGAAAAGGCTCAACCGCAGCGGGACTCTGCGTAGCACCAGGAACTTTAGTTGCACTTGATAGGGGACTTTTGCCAATAGAAACTCTCTTTGAAGAGAAGGCAAAAGATGGACTTACGCATATTAAAAACAGCATATTTGTAGCTAAAAGTGCACATCCAGTAAAAATACAAACAATAAATCCATTAAACATTTCAACAAGACCATCAGACGAGTTTTGGAAGCTAAAATCACCTGAAAGACTAATAAAGATTACAACGAGAACAGGAAGGCAAATTATCTTAACACCAGAAACAAAGATGATATCTATCGAAAACGGAAAAATAATATGGAAAGAAGCAAAAAATTTCAGATCGGGAGACAACGTTGCAGTTGCGAGAAAACTAGAACATAGGGGAAGAAAAATATTGACCTTGGAACTCATAGAAGATCAAGATAACATAGTTGTTTACGGAGCTAAGACTTTTGTTAAGAAAATTCTTGAAGAACTTAAGTCAAAATATAATCTAACTACGAGAGAACTTGCCAGAAAACTAGGAATAAATGAAGATAAACTCTATTACAATTGGGTTAACCCAAATGCAAAAGGCAATATTTCCCTACGTGAATTAATTAAGTTAGCAAAAATGGCAGGATACACTTATGATGAGATTTCAAACCATATAGCCTTCTTTTCACAGAGAAGAGGAAGTAAAATTAAGCTTCCAAAATACATTAATCAAGATTTTATGTACTTTGTGGGTTTAGTTGCAGGAGATGGGTCTATTTCAAAAACAAATTATGGCGGATATTCAATAAGATTTTCAAATACCTCAACAGAACTTAGAAATAAGTTCAAAAAACTAGTTGAAGTTCTTTTCGGGACTAGCGTCGAAGAGGGAATTGATAAAAATGGGACACCCTACTTAAGGTTTCATTCAAAAATAGTGGCTTACATACTTAAAAAATTAGGAATACCAGAATCTCCAAAGGCACATAGAATAGATATGAGTGAAGTAATGTTATCACTACCCAATAATAAACTGGCAGCATTTATTTCTGGTTTATTCGATTGTGACGCCAGTGTGGTGGAGAGAGAAGGAGGATCTTCAATTATAGAATTTGATACTACAAGTGAAAAATTAGCGAAAAAAATACAATTAGTATTGCTAAGATTCGGAATAATATCCTTCTTAAGAAAAAGAAGTTCCACAGGAAAAGTCGAAGAATTTACAGATAGAAATGGGCGTAGAAAAGTAATAAGAACCATTCATGATAAGTATGTTCTAACAATATATGGGGAGAATATGAAAAAGTTTAGAGACCTAATTGGTTTTAAATACGGTGCGAAAAAGAAAAAGCTTGAAAAAGTTCTTTCAAAAAGAACAAAAGTTGGCACCAATGTAGATGTTATTCCAAAAATCGGGCAAATCTTAGAAATAGTCAGTAAATTTTACGACCTAAAATTAAAGAAGAAATACAACGGAAGTAGTATCTCAAGAAGGAAACTTCAGGAAATAGTTGCCTATCTAAGAAATGCAGAAGCAAAAAAAGTAAAAATAGCTTTACCATATGAAATTAAAGAAAAGATAACTGCTGCTTTATCAAGCTATACATCGAAAGATCTTAAGAAAGGCTTAGGAATTAGTAAAAGCCAGTTCTACGAATATTTCGTAAGAAAGAACAGGAATATAAAGGTGCCTCTAGACGTTTTAGAAAAACTAATAACATTACTAAATAGGAAAAACAAAAAATTAGTTCACGAATTAAATCTTAAGATCAATCAGATCCGTATTCAAATGGAACTTGTCAGGAAAGTGATAGAATATCTCGACAAACTAGCTAATTCAGACATATTCTGGGATAAAATAAAGAGCATAGAAATTTTAGATTCAAAAGATATTCCTTATGTTTACGACCTAACAGTTAAAGAAACCCATAATTTCATAGCCAACGGAATTATAGTTCACAATACCGCAGCAGTAATAAGAGACCCAGAAACGGGTGGAATGAGTCTAGAAGCAGGAGCACTAGTGCTCTCTGATCGCGGCGTCGCGTGTATTGACGAATTTGACAAAATGAACCCACAGGACAGGGTAGCTATCCATGAAGCGATGGAACAGCAGTCTTATCATCCTTTCTTTGAAATTACTTTGGCAGATGGAACTAAGGTTAAAATCGGAGATTTTGTCGATGATCTTTTCGAACAATTTCCAGATAGGAAAATAGATGGAATAAATTGTGAAATTCTTCCAGTATCGGATCTAAATATCGAAATTCTCACTACAGACTTTGATAAAATATTTAAAACGAAAATCAACAGGGTTAGCAGACATAAAGCACCGAGTCGATTTATAAAAATACTATATTCAAATGGTAGAGAAGTACTTGTGACTCCAGAACATCCTATATTTGTTTTTGAAAATGGAGAAATTAAAACTATAAGTGCGGATAAAGTAAAAACCGGGGTTTTTGTTCCAGCGGTTGAAGAAATCGAGTTTAAAGG
Source organism: Candidatus Baldrarchaeota archaeon (assembly GCA_016840485.1). Classification (GTDB taxonomy): domain Archaea; phylum Asgardarchaeota; class Baldrarchaeia; order Baldrarchaeales; family DXJG01; genus DXJG01. The sequence goes on along the minus strand of JAEOSG010000015.1, from coordinate 1,365 downwards.
GAGTTACAGGCTGGATACCGATATAGCTAACGGAAGAAAAAAGGTTATACTCCCAGAGACAATGCAGGGTCCAATTGCTAGGTTTTTGGGCTATTATGTGGCTGAAGGTTATTCCTATAATGGAACCGCTGCAGAAGTTGGACTGAGTAATACAAATCAAGATATAATTTCAAGCATGAAATCTGTTGTGGAAGAAGTTTTCGGAATAAGTCCAATTGACTATGTTAATGTTAATAGAACACTACGTATCGTATCTAAGTCTCTTTACAACTATATGTCTAAAAACTTTCCAGAATTAATGAAAAGAAGTACTGATAAACGAATTCCACAAAAAATATTTGTAGCGGGTACAAGGGAGAGAATAGAATTTTTAAAGACAGCATTCGAAGGTGATGGATCCATTGAAAGCGAAGCAATTGCGTATTCAACCTCCTCAAAGGGTCTTGCCGAGGACTATCAGGACTTACTTTTAACTCTCGGAATACATTCTCGAATATGTAAAGATACTTATGATGCATCAAAAGGGACATTAAAACGATGTCGTTACAAAGTTTACATAACCGGGGATAGCTTGAAAAAATTTGTAGACAACATCATTCCTGAACTCAAATCACACGAAAAACTGAAAAAACTTGTTGAGAGAAGTGAAAAAACTAACAGAAAGCACGATGTTCTACCACCGTACGTTGGAACGATGATAATAAAATGTCTAAAAAAGCTTGGTATGCCTTACAACGGTTACTTTAACGAACATATAAACAGAAATTACGGGATAACAAGAGAAGTTGTGAATAGGTATTTGGACATCATCGAAAGCAAAATCAAAGAGATTGAAAAAATCATCAGAGATATAAATGATCTGCGGAAATTAAGGCAGACAATTGGTTATTCTCAAGCTAAAGTCGCGAAACTGATTAATGTAACAAGAAGTACAGTTGACTACATGGAAAGAGGCGGTTATGACCCAGAGAAAAGAAATAATTTACTGTGCAAGTTTAAAACGACTGTATTAAGGGAAATTGAAGAAGCAAAAGAAATAGTCAATAAGATCAAAAGGTTAAAGAAATTTAGATGGCTAAGAGTAAAAAGTGTAGAAGTGGTGAGCAACCGTGGAGAATTAGGAACAGAATGGGTTTACGATATTACAGTAGAGCCAACAAGGAATTTCATAAGTCATGGACTTGTGCTTCACAATACAATTAGTATTGCTAAGGCTGGTATTGTTGCTACTCTTAATGCTCGTACGGCTATTTTGGCTGCTGCTAATCCTAAGCTTGGTAGGTATGATCATTATAGGCCTCCGGCGGATAACATTAATCTTCCACCGACTATTTTGTCTCGTTTTGATTTGATTTTTATTTTGAC
>JAEOSG010000215.1 GCA_016840485.1 Candidatus Baldrarchaeota archaeon | reverse complement strand
AAGAAATCCAGATGCTCCCAAGTTTCACACTTCATATACCAAACAGCAAGCTTAGACCCTGCCCTCTGGTTTACGTTTTTAAAATAGCGCAGCAAAGAAACATAAAAAAGGTTGTAGGCTAACTGCGGCATCCTTTTTAAAAGCCATTTAACATTAGACAGTTTTGAACTTGCCCTACGCCTATTTACAACTTTCTTACACGGTGCTTTAACAACAATTTCGTCCTTTCCGTTTTTCTTTTTACTCATGGGGCTTTACCAGAACACCAACTTACACTACCACAAAATAGCACAATGCTGTATTTTAAAATTATCACTCAAACATAACACAAACAGAAAATCTAGAGGGGGGTATCCAATTTACGTTGGTTTTCAAACTTAAATTTGTTGCCTCCCATCTCATCCTCAATAAGCATTTTTATTGAAAGCGAATAAAAATTATTTTTAATTTTGAAAAACGTAAATATACCTGATTTGCGTGTTGTCTGAAGGATTTGCATCATTTGAAATATTATGTATGTAGGCTTTAATTTGAAAATTTCCATCATCGGCTGGTTCCCATGTAAAATCAACTATAATAAAATTTCCAGCGTCTAATGTTACTCTTTGAGAACCGATTAAGGGGTCGATTATTCTTGTATAGTTTAGGCCTAAATCAAAAGTTGCTGGAATATTTCCTTGATTTTCAACAGCCACATATATGTGAACAGTTTCTCCTACAGTAGGGTCTAATTTTGAGAATGTTATGCTTACAATTGCAATGTTACAAAAAGGTGCAACTATGCTTACGGTGCCGTCAATGTATAAATTGTCTTCGTCTTCTTTTTCGTATGGAACTGGCCAAGCATAAGCGCTAATAACATAATTTCCCGAGGGGAATTTAGAAGCATTCCATTTATACGTTACAATGGTTGAAGTTCTAAGGGGTAAACCTACTATACTCTTTGTTTCTATAGCGGTGTCGTTTGCGTAAAGCGTAAGGTTTAAGCTTTCTTCGAAATCCCCTTGATTTATAATTGTTACATCCACGTTTACAAATTCTCCAGTCTGTATGATACTCTTTGGAGCAGTAATGTCAATAACTGCAATATCGTGGGAAGGCCAAGGTTTCATCAATGGATACATATCTTCATCGTCTAGAATTCTGTAAACTTCGTCTCCTATTCCATCGCTTCCACTTTCATTCTGCCACACACCCTTATAGATATCGCTAGAATTATGGTCGCTCCAGTAGTTTCCACCGAAGGGATAACAGTCATTCCACACATTTGAAGAGTTTTGGCTTAACACTTGCAGATTATTATTGAAAAAGTTGTTGTGGAAAATTTTGTTACCGCTAGAATTCTTTAATAGTATCCCACACCGGGTATTTAGGTAAATGTCATTTCCGGATATAGTGCTGTTGCTAGAGTTTTCTAACAACACGCCGTTAGTGTTATTAACAACTATGTTAAAATGTACATTAACATTGTTTGAATTCTTTACATAAACACCGCTATCCAACTCTTCTATTCCACCATTCCTAAAAGTAAAATTGCTTATTACGCAATCATTAGAAATTACATAAACAACGCTGCCAGCGTTATTTCCATCTATAATTGTCGCATTTCTGTCTTCTCCGATTAACCAGACAGATTTAATAATAGAAATAGGACCGTAATAGTTTCCCTTTTGCACATGTATAATGCTTCCTACAGGAGCAGAGTTTATAGCTGCTTGAATTGTTAGAAAATCTTCAGGCACGCTTATTGGGGAACCTATTTTTAGATAGATTTCATGACTTACATCACCGAATCCAACAGATACGAATACTTTGTCGTTTTCAAAGTCAAATCTGCATGCAGTTATTCCATTGAAATAGTCCTCCGAACTTTTTTCGAGCATGGCGATCCAAGGGTCGCTTTCTCTAAAACGATAATAAACACATCCGCTAGTCCAACTTGAGGGAATGGAAAAAACGTAGGTAATGGGATAAGATAAACCATAGTTTTCATGGTCTGTTTCGTTAACGCTTATTTTAAATATCTTACCTAATCCACTGTAGACTGTAGCAACTTTTGTGATGTTTCTAGTTTGCACCCAATGATACAAATATAAAGGCCCAAGGGGGACATACCAGACATCTTTTCTTCCAGATATGTAAGTGGTATGTAAGTCGGCGTAGCTTCCCTCACTCCAATCAACATGGCTAGGATGTGTAATGAGATGGTAAATTTTACTATTATTATAAGCATAATCAAATTTTTTGTTTAAAGATGTTAAGGAAGAATCCCCACCCCAGGGGGGACTTCCCATTTCTACAGTATAACCTACTCTGTTAAAGAGTTCATTTTGGGAATCCCATGATGCAAAGTCGTAAACACTGGATGCTATAGACCTGTCACACAGGTAATAGCAGTTGCCAAGCCATTGTCTAACCGTCGCATCGCAAGAGCCGTAGGGTTCAATCCACGTGTAAACATATTCTTTGTCTTTATATCTCCACCATCTAGGTAAGCTAAGATTACTTATAATGTCATTTTTACTTCCGTTGATTTGCCACTCATAACTCACTCTTGGTCTGCCATTATATGGATCTGTTCCAGTATAAGGCACGTGAACGTGATTTCGACTGTGGGCTGCTGCCTCTGTGTACCCTTGGTTAATCCAATACTGTGCCCAGTCCCAATCAGTACTGTTTGTAATTATGGCAACTGTATGATAGAGCCCTTTTTCAGCAAACATTGTAAGGCAGTTTCGCCAAACTGTTGTATTGCGTGCAAAATCATCATGGGACAATGTGACTACGCATGTTCTGTTATCATAGTATTTGGCAATCCCAAAATATTCAGGTTCTTCTTCTAGAAAGGGGTTCAAAATGGCTGGAAATGGAAATATTATGAAGCATTGTAAAAATAGTAGAAGTAATAGGCCTAAACCTATCTTCTGATTCAATCCCTTTCTCCGTGAAGTTATATTTGAAACAAAAATATAAGAGTTAGTCCTCAAAATAAAAGTCTAAACTTAAAGCCTTCGAGAAATTTTGACGGAAAATCTAGAGGGTAGGGTACTAATTTACGTTAGTTTTCAAAGCAAAATTCGCCTATCTACCCATCAAATACTCGTGAATCGCTCTAGCAGCCTTTTTACCAGCACCCATAGCACTGATAACCGTAGCTTCGCCAGTAACAATGTCGCCGCCAGCGTAAACCCCTTCAAGACTTGTCTTACCATTTTCATCCGTCACTATAGTGCCCCACCGTGTAACTTCTAAGCCTTCAGTGGTTCGCTGAATTATGGGGTTAGGCGTCCGTCCAATAGCAACAATAACTGTGTCAACGTCCATGACAAACTCTGAACCTTCAATTGGAATTGGTCTGCGTCTTCCAGACTCGTCTGGCGGACCAAGCTTCATGCGAATACATTCCATCTGTCTAACCCAGCCCTTCTCGTCGCCAATAAACCTTGTTGGATTAGCCAAAAACTTGAAGATTATACCCTCTTCCTCAGCGTTCTCCACCTCTTCCTTTCGGGCTGGCATCTCTTCCCTAGAACGCCTATAAACAATGTAGACTTCTTCAGCACCCAAGCGGAGGGCTGAACGCGCAGAGTCCATAGCTACGTTTCCGCCGCCAATAACCGCCACATGCTTACCAATTCTTATGGGCGTATCATACTCTGGAAAAGCATAAGACTTCATAAGGTTAACCCTAATCAAAAATTCGTTGGCAGAATAAATCCCGCCAAGATTCTCTCCAGGTATCCTCATAAAACGTGGCAAACCAGCACCAGTTCCGATGAAAACAGCGTCAAATCCCTCTTTCTTAAGCAGTTCAGGAATCGTGTGAATTCTTCCA